>CALDGT010000175.1 GCA_937942935.1 uncultured Chloroflexota bacterium
CGCAATTGCATCTTCAATTTGGGGTATATGCCACCAAAAAATGGGTTTCGGTAGGTTATCTAATGGGAAGAAGGCAATATCCACTACTTCTTCGATTTGGGGTTTCATCTCCCCGCCGATGATTTCTCCTACAAATAATGCGCCATGAATATCATTACCATCGCTGAGGCGCGAATAAACACCAACAAGGCGCACAATATTGACGATATAGCCCGTTTCCTCACGCGCTTCACGCATGGCAGTTTGGGCAAGCGATTCGCCTGCCTCTGAATGTCCACCGGGTAAGCACCACACTTCAAAATCTTCGCGTTTGGTGAGCAAAATTTTGCCGTCTTTCATGATTGCAATATTCGCGCCTGTGAGTATCATGCCATGACCTTTTCTTCTGAATGATTGAGAATTGCCGCAATTTCATCGGCGTTGGCGTGCGCTTGATGAATTTGGTTGGGATAATTGGCGCGAATATCGGCTAATTGGTCACGATGATAATTGATAGTGGCATCGGGGTCCTTTAGAACGTGACCTGTTAAGATACCAACCACTGTTTCATGGGGTTTGATAACACCCATCTCGACTAATTTTTTTGCACCTGCGAGCGAACAGGCAGAAGCTGGCTCACAACCAATGCCTGCGCGGTCAATGAGGGCTTTTGCATCCATAATTTCTTGGTCTGTGACCATCTCGACCACACCATTTGTCCATTTGAGTGAGCGCACCGCTTTGGGGTAATTCACAGGATTGCCGATTTTGATGGCGCTGGCGATGGTATGTGCTTTAACAGGGGATAATTGGTCGAACCCACGTTGGAAACTCTGATATAGTGGATTTGCCCCATCTGCTTGAATGACGGCAATGCGTGGCATTTTGGTGATGAGTCCCAATTGGCGCATTTCGTATAGTGATTTGCCAAATGCCGATGTATTACCCAAATTACCACCGGGGACAACAATCCAATCGGGTGCTTGCCAATTTAATTGGTGAATTGTCTCTATAATAATGCTCTTTTGTCCCTCTAAGCGGAACGGATTAATTGAATTAAGCGCATAAATACCAAGTCGAATTGAGACTTCGCGTACCAATTCTAAATTTTTGTCAAAATCAGCATCCACTTGAATACAAGTTGCGCCGTAAGCCACTGCTTGAGAAAGTTTGCCAAGTGCAATGTTTTTATTTTCAAAGAAAATAACCCCTTCCATATCAGCAGAAGCGGCATAAGAGGCGAGTGATGCCGATGTATTGCCTGTGCTGGCACATGATACACGCTTCATACCTAAAACACGCGCATGAGTAACACCGCCAGTCATCCCTCTATCTTTGAATGAGCCTGTCGGATTTTCACCTTCATGCTTAAGGTAAAGGGTCTCTAAGCCTGCCCATTCTGCGAGCTTTGGCACATGATATAAGTTGGTATTACCCTCTGGCTTGCTGACAATAAGTGATTCATCAACATCAGGATAAATAAGTTCTTTATATCGCCATACGCCACTATTATAAGGGGCTTTGAATGTGCCAATACGGGCGTCAAATAATTCACGCGAGACTGTTTTTTTCAGTTGAGTCAAATCGTGTTGCACATCGAGCAAGCCACCACAAGCGGGGCAGGCATAAATAACCGAATTTAAGGGGTATTCTTTCTGGCAATCCATACATTGCAGTTTGCTAGACATTGGTGTAACCTCTTTGGGTGTTTGATTAGCATTGCATTAAGGATAACAGTTTTGGCGATAAATTCTAGCGCAAACCCGTATCAAAAAGTACAAGCCTTTGCTCCCGCAACGATGGCAAACATCGGAATTGGCTTTGATATTTTAGGACTTGCTTTTCAATCGTTAGGCGATGTTGTTGAAGTAACCTATCACGATAAACCAGAAGTCACTATTTTAGGTATTGAAGGTGATAACGGCTTATTACCTCGTAATCCGCATAAAAACACGGCAACTGTGGCGATAATGGCTTACCTAAAACAATTGAATCGCACAGATGGTATCGCAGTTACTATCAAGAAAGGATTGCCTCTTGCCAGTGGATTAGGCAGTAGTGCTTCTAGCGCTGTGGCGGGCGTTGTAGCGGTGAATGCCCTTTTGGGCTATCCTATGACACAAGAAGAATTACTCCCCGCTTGTATGGAAGGGGAGGCATTGGTGAGTGGGTATCATGCCGATAATATCGCACCATGTTTATTGGGTGGGTTGTTGTTGGTAGATGGTATCACTGCCGAGAGTGTTGTTCGTTTGCCGATTCATGATCATATGCACTTTGCATTGGTTACACC
>CALDGT010000176.1 GCA_937942935.1 uncultured Chloroflexota bacterium
ATCGAGTACCAACATGACCTCATGCGGCGCGCCCGGTACAACTTTCTCAGATACAGCGCGGATTTTTGCTAATTCTTCCATCAGATTAAAATTGGTATGCAAGCGTCCTGCGGTATCCACGATGAGGACATCGTACCCGCGTGCTTTGGCGGCGGCGGTGGCATCATAAACCAATGCGGCGGGGTCTGCACCCGGTTTGCTAGAGACAACAGGCACACCGACTCTTTCCCCCCACATTTTGAGTTGGTCAATGGCGGCGGCGCGGAAGGTATCACCTGCGGCGAGCATGACTTTGCGTTGATTGATGGTATGCAAGCGATGTGCTAGTTTGCCGATGGATGTGGTTTTGCCACTGCCATTGACCCCAACCACCAACATAATCGAAAGTTCTCGACCACTAATATTGAGAGTAGGGGGTGTTTTGAGCAATGACGCCATGACTTCACGGAGTTGTGTTTGCAAAGTATCATTTTTAGTGATGCCCCGCGATTTTAATTCTTTGATGATGCGTCCAGTTGTTTCGACACCGACATCGGCTTGGATGAGGATGGCTTCAATATCATCCCAAGTGTCGCTATCTATTTCGCTATTGCCGAGCATATTGGCAATGCGTCCAAAAAATGATTTGCGTGTTTTGGCTAATCCACGATTAAAGATACCCAAAATAATCCCTCTTTGTCACGTATCTGCTATTTATAATGCTATCATACACACGCTAGAGGGTCAAAACAAGGCGATTAATCGGCTATAATGAAATATATATATTTGATGATGATAAGGACGACTAAATGACCGATTCTCTCACACATTTGGACTCACGCGGACAAGCCAACATGGTGGATGTGGGTGATAAACCCGATTCTGAACGGGTAGCGGTGGCAGAAGGGTGGGTTTATATGACCCCCGAAACTTTGGGGCATATTCGCAGTGGCAATATGAAAAAGGGGGATGTCCTCAATACGGCACGTTTGGCGGGGATTATGGGCGCAAAACGCACCTCTGACCTCATTCCATTGTGTCATCCGATACCTTTAACCAAGATTGGTGTTGAAATTGTCATAGATGACATGCGCCATGCGGCTCATATCATTGCGACATGCAAAACCATTGGCAAAACAGGCGTCGAAATGGAAGCCCTAACTGCGGTGAGCGTGGCGGCATTAACAATTTATGATATGGCAAAAGCCTTAGACCGCACCATGCGAATTGGTGATATTCGTTTACTCGAAAAACATGGCGGTGTTCATGGCGATTATGTGGCAGAGGATAAATAAATGCAGGTGAATATACTGCTTTTTGCGACCCTAAAAGACCTCGCGGGAAAATCACGCTTGGTTTTAGATGCGCCAGAAAATGCGACTATCCTCACAATACGGCGTATATTAAGTGAGGCTTATCCAGAGATGGAGGTCAATGTAGAATTAGCGATTGCCGCGTTGAATCAAGAATTTGCGGTGGATACCGATGTTGTCCGTGATGGCGATGAAGTTGCTTTTTTCCCACCTGTGAGTGGAGGCAATCACCTGCCCGAAATTTTTCGGTTAGCAGATTCGCCTGTTAATCATGATGAAATTGTCGCCAGTATCACAACGCCCGAAACAGGCGCAGTTTGCTTATTTAGTGGGATGGTGCGCGGAAAGACAGATAAATCGGGGCATTTGCCCACAACAGCCGCACTAGAGTATGAAGCCTATGCGCCGATGGCGTTGGCAAAGATGAAACAAGTCGCCGATGAAATTCGCGCTCGGTGGTCTGGTGTTTTGGGAATTGCTATCATTCAACGGATTGGACAATTGCGTGTGGGTGAGAATACGGTGTTGATTGCTTGTTCATCGGCACATCGGGATAATGGGTGCTTTGAGGCGGCTCGGTATGGGATAGATAGGCTCAAGGAAATTGTGCCTGTTTGGAAAAAAGAAATTGGCGAAGATGGTGCGGTCTGGATTGAAGGGGACTATATGCCCACACCGCGCGATAAAAAATCATAATTATTTATTGGGATTATTTTTGTTAGAGGGAGTAATCATCATGACCAGACGAGTCGTTATCACAGGGGTAGGGGCGTTGTGCGGTGTTGGACACAATGCCCTACAATCTTGGGATGCAATTAAAAATGGTGTTTCTGGTGCGGGGAAAATTACCCGTTATGACGCCAGTCAACATCATGTTCAAATTGCTTGTGAATTAAAAAATTGGAATCCAACCGATTATATGTCTGCCAAAGAATTGCGTCGCCATGACCGTTATCAACATTATGCGTATGCAGTTGCCAAAGAAGCTCTTGCCCAAGCGGGATGGGATTTGACCACCGAAGAAGAACGGTCTCGCACCAGTGTGGTGGTGGGGTCATCAGTGGGTGGGGTCGAAAGTCATCGTGAAAACACGCTGATTGTGCATGAAACGCATGATTTACGCAAAATTAGCCCATTTGGGATTCCGATGTTTGTCGCCAATGGCGCGAGCAATATGCTTAGTATTTTGGTCGGCGCTCATGGACCTACCCAAACACTCGTCTCGGCATGTGCGACAGGTGCAGATTGCATTGGGTATGCGTTTGATATGATTCGCAATGGTCGCATAGACCGCGCCCTCGCAGGGTGTAGTGAAGCCCCAATTATGGATTTGGGGATTGGCGGCTTTGACCGCATTGGCGCGGCATCGCGCAATAATGATTACCCCAAGGGTGCAATGCGCCCTTTTGCCAAAGACCGCACAGGCTTGGTTTTTGGTGAAGGGGCAGGTGTTTTGGTGATGGAAGAATATGAAACCGCCAAAAAGCGCGGGGCAGTGATTTTGGCGGAAATTTGCGGATATGCTTCGACATCGGATGCGTATCAT
>CALDGT010000177.1 GCA_937942935.1 uncultured Chloroflexota bacterium
TTAGTGATGACGCTCATATTTGCATTTGCTATCTTGATTGGCGGGTATCTTGTTGGGGCAAATGCGGGAATTTTCCCCGCGATTGGCGGTCAAAATGAGCCAACCGCGCCAAGCGTTGCGCTTGTAGATGAGACAGAAGAAATTACACCGACTGATGAGGCTATCGTTACAGATGAATTGATTACCCCAACCGCACTTGTGACCACCGAAGTGCCGATTGTGAGTGCCGAAACAGAAGAATTAACCGATATACCATCATCAACACCTACAACCAGCCCGACACGGACGCAAATCCCGACCAACACACCGCGCCCAAATACACCGACATTCACACCGACCAATACCCCAACAGAGACACTAACACCCACACCAAGCGCCACATTTACGCCGTCTATCACCCCCAATATGACGCTCACCGTGGCGGTAGAACAAACAGCGACTTATGCGGCGTGTACATTCGATTATAGCATCATCGAACAAGAACCCAAAGATGGGCGCGAAGGCGGATTTTTTAGGACAAATAGCGATTACACGCGCACGCTCACCTTGCTCAATACAGGCACATGCGCTTGGGATGTGAATACATCTTTGCGCTTTATTACAGGGAGTGGCGAAAGTTTTGGATTTACCCCTGTATTATTGCGCGAGGCGGTAGAAGTGGGCGCAACGGTGGATATTGAGATGGTATTGCGCCTGCCTGCGGTGGGGAGCCAAGAACCGATTTCTGGTCAATGGCAACTTCGCACACGCGGTCAATTACCCATTGGCGAACCAATTACAATTAGTATTTTAGTGGCAGATTTTTAGGATGATATTGGGATGAATCGAGAACAAGCGTGGGATATTGTGTGTGAATTTGTGCAATCTGATAGCCTGCGAAAGCACATGCTATCGGTTGAAATTGCCATGCGTGCGTATGCCGAACATTATGGCGAAGATGTGGATAGCTGGGGATTGGTGGGGTTGCTCCACGACTTTGATTGGGAAATTCACCCAACACTCGAACAACATCCAATGGATGGTGCGCCGATTTTACGTGAGCGCGGTTTGAGTGAAGCAGATATTCGCACCATCTTGAGTCATGGACCCCTTGCGGCAGATGACCGCACGACCTTGCGCGATAAAGCCTTATTTGCAGTGGATGAATTAACAGGACTCATTACTGCCGCGGCGTTGGTGCGCCCATCTAAAGATGTGCGCGATGTCGAGGTGTCATCTATCAAGAAAAAGTGGAAAGATAAAGCCTTTGCGCGGGGCGTGAATCGGCAAGATGTTGAGGACGGCGCGGCGTTACTTGGTGTAGATTTGTGGGAATTTCATGTGCCATTGGTGCTAAAGGCAATGCAAGCGAAGGCTAAAGAATTAGGGCTAGATGGGATACCCTCTGCCGACTAATTAAATATCCCTAAAATAAGATTGTCGCATGAATCGAACACCTAAAATGATTTGATTCATGCGCTTTTCGTTTAATGTGCCGATATAATCCCCCAGTTGATTTTTATGAACAGTGGCTATTTTTCCGACTTCGACAATGCTGGGTTTTGGTAAATTTGCTTCGCCAACATCTAATAAAATATTGCCTAAAATGGTTAATTTTTTCATGTTGGTCGTCAATGCACATAAAACGACCTCATCATCCATTTCTTGAATAATCACATACGGATGAGCAATATCGCTTTTGGATTGTAGCCAGTAAATTTCACCAATCATAATATTTTCTTTGGATATCCAATAAAAAAGCCTGTGCGACCAAACACAGGCTTTTGAATCGTCTTGCTTATGCCTGCACATGGACAGGCGTGCCAATTTCTCCGAAATTCTCAAAGAACCATTGTGCTTCCCCGTTGGGCATATTCACACAACCATGACTCATCGGTCTGCCCCAATTGGTATGCCAATATGTCCCGTGGAGGGCGTACCCCTGATAAAAATACAGCACCCATTCGACATTGGGCAGGTCATAACCCGGACCTGTCATGCGCTGGGCGCGGACACGTTGGCGAATGGTGAATTGCCCTTGTACGGTTGGAGTTGCGGGTAGCCCTGTCGAAACCAACACACTCCGCACGAGAACACCATCTTGATAGGCATACACTTTGGAATCGCTCAAATCTACCATAATCAGTTTGCCCGATGTGATAGTTGGGGCAGGGGCTTGTGCATCATAAATGCCTGTGATGATGCCCATATCATAAATGCCACCATCGTTATTTAAGGCGGGGATAGTGATAGTTTGCCCGACTTCAATATGGTTGGGGTCATAAATCCCATTCATTTGGGCGAGGGTTGTCCAACTCATACCATACCGTTGGGCGATAATACCGAGTGTTTCACCCGGTTGCACCACATAGCTAATATTCGTAGTTGGGGGTGGCTCGACTGCTTGAACGACTTCTGGGGCAGGGGAGACGGCTTGTGCGACTTCTGGCGATACCCAA
>CALDGT010000178.1 GCA_937942935.1 uncultured Chloroflexota bacterium
AAATTATCTCGCCTCCGGGTATGGTTCTGCAAGAAAAGCGGGCTGTGGTACAATTAATCACGAAGAAGCCTATCATCCCCACAGAGGATGAACAGGCACAAAATGCTAGGAGTCGAAGCGCAAAATTGCGAGTGGTAGAGAAGGTTTAGATTTTTATGCCCCAAAGAGAAGAAAATTGGTTGTCTCATGCCTTACAAGTGCGAGGATGGGAGCCACAACGCCAATTGCTGGCGCTTGCCATACTTGGGTTTTTTATCGCGCTCATTTTGGGTGGGTTGTATCTATCACAAGTCGTCTCTGAGGCGACGTTAAATCGGCGGATAGACGCGCTCATTGAAGAACGGGATGACTTAGAACGTGCCAATGAAGCCTTGCGTGCCGATATTGCCCGCCTAGAGAGCGTGCCAAATTTACAAACCCGCGCCGAACAGATGGGGTTTGTGTTGGCATCTGGCTCACAAATCGAATATTTAGTTGTGCGTGGCTATAATCCACAACAACAAGATACGGTTGCTCCAATTATCGTTCAAACAGAAGAAGCTCCTCTCTATAACCAAACTTTTGGTGATTGGGCAGGGGCGCAATTACAAGCCATCCTCGATAGTGTTAATGGGTCATCGAGCGGAGGATAAATTCTTTATGGCGACTCAGACTCAGTTTCCAAATCAGCAAACCATTTTACGCCAACGTGCGCCAATGGTGCTTATTGGCGTGATTGTGATGTGTGCGGTGTTACTATTGCGGATTGTCTCATTTCAATTCCCGACAGACCCGCGTGTTCAAGCCGAATTTCAACTCATGCGTGATGCAAATTCGGGACGGATTGAGCGCATCGAAAGCCCTCGTGGCGAAATTTATGACCGCAACGGTAATCCATTAGCCGTGAATACCCTGTTATATCGGATTGGGATTAGTCCGGGGCTGATTTCAGATAAGACTAAAGTCGCCACCGACCTCGCCGCGATTTTGAATCGGGATGAACTCGAAATGTATGAATTGTTGACCAATGGCGCGGTATGGGTGCCATTGGGGACAGTAGACCCCGAAACATGGTATCGGGTGCGCGAACTCGATATTTTTGGTATCGAAGTAGAACGGGTGCAACGCCGTGTGTATCCACAAGGACCGTTAGGGGCGCAAGTTATCGGTTTTGTGAATGGTATTGGCGAAGATTCACGCGGGAATTATGGTGTGGAAGGATATTATCAAAGCGAATTGGCAGGGCAAACTCGTGACCGCGCCGTGAGTAATATCCCATTCGATTTGCCACAAGATACGGGCATCTTAAATAGTGGTGCGACGCTGGTTTTAACCATTGACCGCAATGTGCAATTTCTTATTGAAGCCGAATTGCAACGGTCTATCACCGAAACAGGGGCGACTGGTGGCACGATTATTGTGATGAATCCGCGCACAGGTGATATTTTGGGCATGGCGAGTTATCCATCGTTTGACCCCAATACTTATTTTGATGTCAAAAATCCGCTAGAACTTCAAAACCCTGCCATTAGTGGGTTATTTGAACCGGGGTCGGTGTTCAAAGTGATTACAGTCGCCGCCGCGCTCGAAACAGACACAATCACCCCCGATTGGACATATAATGACCAAGGGGTTTTAGAAATGGGCGGGATTCGCATCCAAAATTGGGACAGACAAGCGCACGGTGTTGTAGATACACGCCGAATTTTGGTCGAATCACTCAATATTGGTACTGCGACTATCGCTCAAGAAATGGGTTGGGAATTGTTTTATGAAATGCTCAACCGATTTGGGGTGGGTAGCCTAACACGGGTAGATTTGCAAGGCGAACAACCCGGAATTTTGCGGACACCCGATGACCTGAGTGGGCAATGGAGTGAGAGCGATTTAGGCACAAATAGCTTTGGACAAGGGTTATCTGTCACACCATTGCAGATGTTGGTGGCAGTGAATGCGATTGCGAATGGTGGGGTGATGATGCAACCGCGTGTCGTGCATCAGATTGTGGACGGCGATAAGATTTATGAATCGCGCCCTATGCCACTCGGCACGACAACCATTAGCCAAGAAACGGCACGCATCGTCACCCAGATGATGGTGGATGTGGTCGAAACAGGCTTAGATGAAGAAGCGCGTGTCCCCGGATACACCATCGCAGGCAAAACAGGCACAGCCGAAATTGGCACACCTGTTGGATATGAGACCGATGCTTATATTATGTCATTCATCGGCTTTTTGCCCGCCGATGACCCACAAGTGAGTATTTTAATCAAATTAGACCGCCCCAAAAACGGGCGATGGGCGAGTCAGGTAGTCGCCCCCATTTTCAGTCGGATGACCTCGCGCTTGGTATATTTGCTCGAAATTCCCAACGATGAGACCAGACAAAAATTATTGGCAGAAAACGCAGGTTCAGGGGGATGATACCATGACCGCAGGCGGTTTATCTTTGGCGCTCACAATGGGCGGTGTGACATTTGTATTATGTGTAATTTGGGGTGAGCCATTTATTGAAATCCTCAAACGACTGGGCATTGGCAAAAAAGTGCGCGATGCGTTGGCACAAATGCACCAGAAAAAAATCGGCACACCAACAATGGGCGGTATTATGATTATTGTCCCTGTTGTGTTGATTGTTTTTGCGCTCAATTTGGCGCGGGTGGTGCAAACAGGCGCAGGTGCAAGTACCTTTTTACCTATTTTGGTGCTGATAGGATTCGCTGTTTTAGGGGGAATTGATGATTGGGAAGGGATTCGTAAATCTTTTGGCGCAATTGGCGAAGGTATATCTCCCCGCGCTAAATTTTTGGGTCAACTTTTCCTCGCAGGGTTTGTGGCGGGTGTGATGTCATTGTATGAAGGCGGTTTTTCGTTTGCAAATGAAATGCGAATCCCGCTTGTGCCTGTTGTGATTCCACTGCATCCTATTATTTTTATCCCGCTTGCCATGTTCATTATTATCGGCACATCGAATGCTGTTAATTTTACGGATGGATTAGATGGTTTGGCGGGGATTATCACCGCCAGCGCATTTGCGGCGTATGGGGTGATTGCTTATTTGCAG
Source organism: uncultured Chloroflexota bacterium (assembly GCA_937942935.1). GTDB lineage: Bacteria > Chloroflexota > Anaerolineae > Aggregatilineales > Phototrophicaceae. The sequence continues at coordinate 3,044 of CALDGT010000178.1, forward strand.
GGTCAAATCTATCTCGTACAATTGTGCTTTGTGATGGTGGGCGCATGTTTTGGATTTTTGTGGTATAACGCGCATCCTGCCCAATTATTCATGGGTGATATTGGCTCATTGCCACTTGGCGCGGCGCTTGGAACAGTCGCGCTCATGACGGGACAATGGGTGTTGTTGCCCATTATCGCTATTGTGCCAGTCGCAGAAACGTTGTCCGTTATTTTACAAGTTTATTCTGCCAGATGGAGCAGACGCTTTTTAGGCGTGGATAAACGATTATTTAGGCTGGCACCTTTGCATCATCATTTTGAAGCCGTTGGTTGGAGCGAAACCCAAGTCGTGCAACGTTTTTGGCTGGTGGGTATTTTATCGGCGATGGTTGGTGTGGCTTTGGCGATTTTGTGAATGAAAAAGAGATAAATCTATGTTCCCAAAAGGCATCAGTAGCGAAATTTTAGAAGGACGGCGTGTTGTGATAGTCGGATTTGCCCGTCAGGGGCAAGCCCTTGCGCGGTGGTTGCCAACCACAGGAGCGCGGGTGATTGTGACTGACCAACGCCAAGCCGAGCAACTCGATGTATCTGTAGATGATTTCCCGCGCGTGAGTTTTGTCTTGGGCGGGCATCCGAGCGAATTACTTAGCTTGGCAGATATGATTTGTGTATCGGGTGGTGTGCCACTCGACATTCCATTTTTGCAAGAAGCACGAGAACGCAATATTCCCATCACCAATGATGCCCAATTATTCATCGAGCGTTGTCCCGCGCCGATAATTGGTATTACTGGGAGCGCAGGTAAGACCACCACAACCACATTAGTCGGGCAGATGTGTAAAAATATGGGTATGAATACATGGGTGGGGGGGAATATTGGCAATGTGTTACTGGATGTGATGATGGGGATTCGCCCACAGCATCAGGTGGTGATGGAACTATCTAGCTTTCAATTGGAATTGTGCTTCACGAGTCCACAAATTGGCGCAATTTTGAATATTACACCCAATCATTTAGACAGACACGGCACAATGCAAGACTATGTCCGCGCCAAAGCCAATATTATCGGGCATCAGACGGCGGATGATATTGCGGTGTTGGGGCGCGATAATATGACCACCCGTTTATTAGAACCAGTCGTAAAAGGACAGTTGGCATGGTTTAGCCAGCGCGAAATCGTCAGCGATGGTGCATTTATGATTGGTAGTCGGTTGGCGGTGACGGGGATTTGTAGCCCCGATGGCGAACCGCATATCATTTGCGATACATCCGAAATTCCCTTGCGCGGTGAGCATAATGTGTTGAATGTGTTGGCGGCGTGTGCGATTGCAGGCGCAGGTGGGGTATCGCCAGAGGTGATGACCGAGACGATTAAATCCTTTAAGCCAGTTGACCATCGCCTAGAGACGGTGCGTGTGTTGGATGGTGTGACATACGTGAATGATAGCATCGCCACCGCGCCAGAACGGGTTGTTGCCGCCCTCCAAAGTTATACCGAGCCGATTATCCTCCTCGCGGGTGGGGCAGATAAAAAACTCCCTTGGGATGAAATGCTCACCTTAGCACGCCAAAAAGCCCGTCATATTATCGCGTTTGGGCGGGATGGTGATATAGTAGTAGAGACAACCAAAAAATTATTTGGTCATACCAACCATGTGACCCGTGTGAAAACATTGGATGAGGCAGTTGCATTGGCTAAAAAATTGGCACAATCGGGCGATGTGGTGTTACTCTCACCCGGTGGCACGAGTTATGATGCGTATAAAGATTTTGCCGAGCGTGGTGACCATTTTCGCAAGTTGGTGATGGCGTTATAAAGGATTTTTATCGGATGACGGACCAAACAGCCCCACAATTTATTGACGATGATTTACCTGCCATCGCGTTAGAGCCTGTCCGACCCAAACGTGGTGTGGCGGATGCTGGCACGCGCATTGTCGCAGAACGTAAACTTACATTTTGGAATACACTCGACAAGCCTATGCTCATTATCACAGGGATGCTCCTCGCGCT
>CALDGT010000179.1 GCA_937942935.1 uncultured Chloroflexota bacterium
GGCGCGATGCGCGACCAATATCCCCAATTGCCTCAACTCAAAGCCGAAGAATTGGGCGAATTGCGGACACTCCAACAAATTGTCGAATTTATGGGCAGTCGGGTGAATGGCTCGACAGAGGGAGAGACAGCTCACGCGCTCCCAAAAGTTGATGCGCCCGTTGCTATCGTGAATAACGATGGTGGCGTGGCGCGTCCCCAACTCGTCATCAGCACAAGCATCCCACGTAGTGCGGTGCAGGTGCGTTATTTGCCCACGCCCGATGAATTGGAAATTAGCCTAACAGATGGCGCGATTGCCCTCATCACCGATGATGGCACATCCCTCACATCCGAATTGGTGAAAGGGATTCAGGCGAAAGGTTGGCGCGTGGTGGTGTTGAATCTGCCCACCGACATGGTGAAGGGACAAGCCTCGCTCCCTGTGGGTGTGCCACATTATGCCCTCAGTGATGCCACCGAAACCCGTTTAGAGGAGACACTCAAGGCGATTCAGGGTGAGCATGGCACGATTGGCGTGTTCATCCATCTTAATCCACCTGCCAGCGCGTTTAATGCCAATGGCAACCCCTTCTTAGACCCCGAAAAAGCGGTCATCAAGCACATTTTCTTGATGGCGAAACATCTGAAAAAGTCGCTGACTGATGTCGCAGATAAGGGATACGCCGCATTTATCACAGTGGCGCGGTTGGATGGTGCATTGGGCGCAAATGGTCAATTTAGCGCGGTGATTGAAGGCGGGTTATTCGGATTGACCAAGAGTCTGAATCTGGAATGGTCAAAAGTGTTCTGTCGTGCGTTGGATGTGGCGGATGGATTAGCGCCAGACCACGCCAGCAATGCCATTTTGCGCGAACTCGCAGACCCAAATCGGCTGGTGGTCGAGGTTGGGGTTGGGTCGAGCGGACGGGTGACATTGGTCGCGCCTGAACTATCATAAATATCAGGTTTTTTGATGGTGGCGGACATACGCACTTGGGTGCTAGTCCGCCATTACACATCATCAATCGTGCTAGAGTTTATTAGTTAAAAGGGGTTATTTCCCATGAAAATCAGAGATTTTATATACCTAGACATTGAACGTGTTCGCTCATTTTATTCACAATTATCAGAGGGTTTACCGACTGAACAAACTACTGGTATTGAACATGAAGTAGATGCTTCCGCTTCAGTAGAAGGCAACTTCTTGTTTGCTAAAGGAAAAGGAGGTACAGATGCTCGTTACATGCGTGCAAATACAGAAACTCGCAGTTTACATGACTATCTCATGGAGCTATTTATTAACAAACTTGAAGAAAAACGATTACTTCCGAGAATACCAAGTGAGAATTTCGATTGGGTAGATGATGCTTTCTCTGACGGTCAATTTGTTTTAGTACAGGGTGCTATAAAAATTATTGATTATAAATATTTTGCGACTTCATTAGGGAATATTCCAAGTTTATATGCAACTATTCAAAAACTTGCGAGCTACTCACCAAATAAAAATACTACAAAGCCAACTAACTTGAGTACCGTAAAAGCTGATATAGATAAAATGCCCATTAAAGATTTAAATAAATTCATTGAACAGAATCTTCTTGATAGTATCAAAATTAGAGTATATCCATATATTCATAGCCTTAACCAAAACTTCATAGCAATAGCTAATCAACAACTTTTTCGGCAAAATCCAGTTTCTTTAATAAATATATATGGACATATCATTGATGCTAATTGGTACTGTCTTTTACAAATCAATAAAGGCAATCAGCATTCTGTAGCTAATTTAGAAAGTGACTTATTCCCCTTAGACATAGAATCTGCGATGGAAAATATATTCGATCAAATAACAAATATAGGCAAACTTATACAGGGAGTAAAATTCCCCTCTGTTGGAGCAACTCCAATTGCTATATTTCGTGAAATCTAATGGTTGGTATGATTGAAACTCACCAAAAGCCCACTCCGTTACCCCGGTGGAAAATCGCGTGCCATCCCCCAAATTCAACAGCAAATGCCCGCCCGCATCGGCGATTATCGTGAACCAATGTTGGGCGGTGGGTCGGTGTTTTTAGCCACCAAAAGCCTATTCAAAAAGATGATTTCATCCTATTGGGTGAATGACCTCAATGAGGATTTATATTGTTTTTGGGCGATAATGCAACAATCCAGTGAGCAGGTCATCGCAGAAATACGCACCATCAAGCGCAATTTTAGCGATGGACGTGCATTATATGAACATTTCAAAACGGATATTCCACGCACACCATTTGAAAAAGCCGTCCGATTTTTCATCATGAATCGCATCACCTTTTCGGGTGTGGTGGATTCTGGTGGGTATTCACAACAGGCATACGAAAAACGGTTCACCGATAGCTCAATAGACCGTTTAGACGGGTTAGCATCACAATTGGCGGGAGTGAGGATTACACATGGGGATTATATGCAGTTACTCACACAAGATGGGCAGGATGTGTTTATTTATTTAGACCCGCCGTATTGGAGCGCCACCGAATCGCGGTTATATGGGGCAAAAGGGGCATTACACCTCACATTTGACCATGAACGATTTGCAGAGGCGATGAAAAAATGCCCGCATCGCTGGCTGATTACGTATGATGATTCGCCTTATATCCGTGACTTATTCAGTTTTGCCCATATCACCGAATGGGAATTGCAATATGGGATGAATAATTATAAACAAACTCACGCCACAAAAGGACGTGAGTTGTTCATTCGCAATGATTAGGCTTTTTCGGGGATATACGCCGTCAGATGAGGCGCGATGCTCACACCCTGAACGCGCAACGCACTCACCCGATACAAAAATGTCGCACCTGTCATGATGTGATGGGCAATATCCACCGCGTGCCGATTTTCGACCTGTTCCAAATACGACCCTTTCGCCCACGCATTAAACGCACCCATCGCGGGACCGCACCAAATTTGATAATCCAATTCGCGCCCCTTCTCGCCGACATTTGACCAGCGAGAAGATAAGCCCAAATACCAACGGAAAATGAGCGCCATTTTACGCTTAGGGTTATCCATCGCACGGCGGATTTGTTCGGGGTCGCGTTCTTCAAAAAATTTGACCGTATCTGCCCAAATATCTTCGAGTGGGCGCTTGAATACTTGTTTTTCGAGTTTTGAGCGTTCTTCGGGGTCTATATCATCAATTGAATTGTGTTCCACATACAATTCATATAGGCGTTGCGCCCGCATGGGGAACATCGTCCCACGTTTT
>CALDGT010000180.1 GCA_937942935.1 uncultured Chloroflexota bacterium
ATTGTCCCATCGTATGAGCCTAGCATCAAATCGCTGACCACTGTCGCGCCACCACAAGCCACATTGCTATAATTGGTGGGATGAACGGTGAGCGTTCCCCCAGAACTTGTACATTGTACCCCCACACCCGATATAATGCTGTTATGAAGGACGACATTGCCACCTGCGGCAGTTACCGCCGCCGATGTGTTATTCAAAAAGGTGTTATGATTGATGGTCAGGGTTGAGCCATTCGACTGAACGACACCTGCGCCTGCTGTCGTGGCAGTATTGCTATAAAAGATGTTATTCCTGATTGAAACGAGGGTATTGGTCAAAATTGCCGCACCGTTGGCGGCGGTATTGCTATAAAAGGTGCTACGGATAACGGCTACTCCGCTATTGGCGGCGATTGCGCCACCGCTTTGGACGGCAGTATTGCCGATAAATTTACTGTTATGGATGCTAGATGTGCCAGAATTGAGAATTGCACCCCCATTTAAACTGGCATGATTCCCAGAAAAAGTCACATTATCGGTGCTGAATGAGCCGTTCACATATATTGCGCCACCTTCAGTTGCATTGCCACTGGCGAGTGTGATGTTGTAGAGGGTGAATGTAATGCCTGCATCCACAACCAAGATGCGCGTTGTCCCGCCACCGCTTAGGGTGACAACTCCGCCACCATCCATTATGACATTGTCGCTGATATGTAATTCTGAGGTAAAGGTAATCGTCCCACTACAAGAAAAATCAATAATCCCGCCAAAGGAATTTGCGGCGGTGACGGCTTCACTAATCGTACCGGGTCCCGTAAAGTTAACGCAATCGCTAACTGTGGCATTCGCGCCGTGTGCGGGGACGGTTGTTATCATTAACAGCAACAGCGCAGAGAGTACCATCCAACGAGCCAATAAACGCATAAAAATTGCCTCCAAAAGTGCATTCAAGATAAAATTTGTAATGTGGTGAAATGTGATGTAATTTATTGTAAGGTTATTTTTTGGTTATGGCAAGCACCTATCAACAAACGTAGGGCAAACGCGCGGTTTGGGGAATGATGGCGGGAATGGGGCAACATCCATTATAATAACCGACAGTGGTGCATTAGGCAGAGGGATTTTTTGAGTATGACACAACATGACCCAGAAAAAAGTATTCATGCGGGGGAATCGGTGTTATTTATCGGCACAGATAAACCCCAAGTCATAACCGCAATGGTGCATTATTTGGCATCTTGCGACAAAGCGATGAGTGTTTTTGTGACAGACGAGGCAGATATGCCCCTGTTTGCCACATTTTGCCAATCGGGACAAGTGAAGATGACCCTCGCCCTATGGCATGAACCCACCGCATCCCTGCGCGAATTTCATCACATGCCGATGCTCATTTGGTCATCTGTGACACCGCACAATATGGCAGACTATATCACCGCCTTGCATCAGGGGCAGGTGATTGCCACCCTGTTCGCGCAACATCCCGATGAAGCACTTGCCCAATTATGTGATGTGTTGCGCGGTCAAATGCCAAAATTATCCCCTCAAGACGCGCATCGGCGCATTGCCCGCCAATTGCCCTATATCGCCCAAGTCTCCCCAACCCAAACACGATTTATAAAGACCGCGACCATGTTGTATGAGGGGGAAAAATGAACGAGTTAGATGCCAAAATTGCCCAAGCGGAACAAGCGATTGCACAAGGCGACCTCTCCCATGCGCGGGAATTGCTCATCCAAGCGACAGAATTAGATGAATTGTCGGTAAAAGCGTGGCATTTGCTCGCCGATGTGGTTGATGATGAAGCCGATAAGAAGCTATGCCTCGAAAATATTTTGACGATTGACCCAAACGATGCCGAAGCATGGGCAAAGTTGAATCAGTTTGGCATCTTATATGTGATAGCCCAACGGATTTTGGCGCGATTTAACCCTGCGTATCATCGTTGGGATGAAAATGCGCGGTATCGGACATTCAAAGACTATTTAGATAGTGTGTTATCAGAAGAAGGTATCCTCATCTCACGGGCAGAACGCCAAAAATTGGGCGATACCCTGCGCGAGATGATTGGCACACGCCAAATTTTTTATGAAAACCCGCTTGAGGGATTGCTCACCAACAAAGCCATTTCGACCATCATCATCACGGGATGCAAAGCGATAGATATTCAAAAAAATGGGCAACTGACGCGCATAGAGGCGCACATCCAAGATGACGATGCGTTGCGGTGGCATATCCGCCAATTTTTGGCAGGGGGGCAACTTATCTCCAGCGAATCTGCCCACATTCAGCGCGTGCGCTTAAAAGATGGCGATATTGTGAGCATCATCGCGCCACCACTGGCGCATCAAGAGACCATCATCCTCATTCAACGCGCCCTTAGCCAACTCATCACCATCCCCGATATTCATACCAGTCAGCAAGTGATGGATGATAGCATCCGTCACTTTTTGCGGGCATGTGTGACGGCATATATCCCCATTTTGGTGATAGGGGAGGTGGGCGCGGGCAAGACGAGCATCGCTAATTTCATCGCCAATGCCATCCCCAATGATGAGCGCATCATCACGATTGAACCCATCGCCGAATATCAATTATCACAAGAGCATGTTGTCTCTTTGGAGGGGCGCGATTTGATTGAGAATGCGATGAAAATGCGCCCCGATAGGCTTATTTTTGGCGACCTGA
>CALDGT010000181.1 GCA_937942935.1 uncultured Chloroflexota bacterium
AAATGAATATTATCGTAGGGTGGGTACTAGCGCCATCGGCGCGTATGTCCCACCAAGCCTTAGCGCCATCGGCGCGGTAGTCCCACCGAGCCTTAGCGCCTCATCCTTCGGGTGTGCCGTAGGTCACATCCACACAATCGCTGACCGTTTCGGGCGGATTTTGACAATTGCGCTTAAAATCGTTGCGCCCCAATGTCACACCGCTATCGACACCACCAACATAAAACACACCCGCGCCGTCATTGCTCAAAATCGCGTTGCCTGTGATGGTGGTATCTAACACCGTATCAATATAAATCCCATGTGAGCTATTGAATGCCACCAAATTACCTGTGCCACGCGCATCGCTCCCGATTTGAATTAATTCTGCCAATCCATTCAGCCGAATCCCATTAATGGCGTTGGGGAGTGGCATTTGCCCTGTGATATCTGAGCCGATGAAATTGCCAATAATCTGAACATCGCCTGTGCCTGCATCGCGCACCGATACCCCCGTATACGCATTGCCACTGATGACATTGCGTGCTTCGGGTTGGCTTCCGCCGATAATCGCGCCACGCGCCGCATTTTCGATGACCACCCCACCATATAAATTGGGGATGGCTATCATGCCTGTCGCATCTGTGCCGATGAGGTTATTCAAAATGGTTATGCCAACCGCGCCCTCACCATTCATCGCCACGCCAAATTGACCATTTCCGCTAATCAAATTGCGTTCACTGGGGAGCAACCCGCCAACTTGGGTATTGGTCGCGCCATCGAATGCGCCAACACCAGAATAACCATTTGGCAACGCATAAGAGCCTGTCAAATCCACACCGATATAATTGCCTGTGATGATATTGCCCGATGTGCCTTCATCTGCCAAATAAATGCCCAATTCGGTGTTCCCACTAATCAGGTTGCCCGCGCCCGCAAAATCGCCACCGATGCGGTTATTATTCGCCCCGCCTTCGATGCTCACCCCCGAAAATTGGTTGGGGATGCCATACGTGCCAGTGATATCTGTGCCGATAAAATTGCCTTGCACCAGATTATCATAAGAGGCATTCGCCACCACACCCGCTTGCAAATTGCCAGAAATCAGGTTGCGCTGGTTATAGACGCCTGTGCCGATTTGGTTATCGTATGTCCCTGCTCGCATATACACCCCCGATAATCCGTTGGGGATGGCATATTCGCCTGTGGGGTCTGTGCCGACAAAATTGCCAATCACCACCACATTGCGCGTGCCTTCATCGCTAATACGAATCCCGATTTGCGCGTTGCCACTGACCACGTTGCCAGATGACCCCAACTCGCCACCGCTGGTCACATCAAACGCGCCATTCGAGACCCCAATCCCAGATAATCCGTTGGGGAGGGCAAAAC
>CALDGT010000182.1 GCA_937942935.1 uncultured Chloroflexota bacterium
GATAAATGAACCCCGCGCCAACGCTGGCACGCACTTCTTTAATCGGCAATCTAAAGCCTGTTGGTGCGCCTTTTTGTTTGGGGTCTGCGGTAAAACTGAGGTGTGTTTTTGCCATGCAAATCGGCAATCCGCCAAAGCCATTTTTTTGGAAGGTCGAAATTTGTGTTTCGGCTTCTGGGGTATAATCCACCCCATCGGCGCGATAAATTTCGCGGGCGATGGTCTCTATTTTGGTCTTAATATCCGCTTCGACATCGTATAAAAATTTGAATTGGCTCGGATGCTCACATGCTGTCACGACCATCTCTGCCAATTCGATTGACCCACGCCCGCCATCGGTAAAATGCCGAGATTCGGCACAACCGATTGCGCCATGCGCCAATGCAATCTCGCGGATGGCATCAATTTCGGCTTGGGTATCATCTGCAAACACATTAATCGCTACTACAGGGGTGACATCGAATTTTGCCAAATTTTCTAAGTGCCGAATCATATTCACCGCGCCCGCTTCCACATCAGCAATATTTTCTTGGAGCAAGGCAGGGTCTAATGGTTTACCCGGTACAATTTTATATTTGCCTGTGTGTGCTTTGAGGGCGCGGATGGTCACGACCAACACGGCGGCATCTGGTGATAGTCCACTGGCGCGACATTTGATGTTAAAAAATTTCTCTGCGCCAATATCTGCCCCAAATCCCGATTCAGTGACGACATATTCGCCTGTGCGGAGCGCGAGTTTATCTGCCAAAACCGATGAATTACCGTGTGCGATATTGGCAAACGGTCCGCAATGTACAATGGCGGGGGTATTTTCGAGGGTTTGCATGATGTTTGGCTTGATGGCATCCCGCAAGAGGACAGTCGCCGCGCCTGCCGCGCCAATATCCTCAGCCGTGATGGGTTTTTTATCTTTGTCATACGCCACCACCATCCGACCAATCCGCGCCCGCAAATCTTTTAATGACGTGGTGAGCGCCAAAATCGCCATAATTTCACTCGCTACGGTGATGTCGAATCCGGTTTGGCGCGGGATTCCGTCCATTTTTCCGCCTAAGCCGACAATCACATTTCGCAAGGCGCGGTCATTGAGGTCTACGACCCGTCGCCAAGAAATATTGTGAATATCA
>CALDGT010000183.1 GCA_937942935.1 uncultured Chloroflexota bacterium
GGGAGATGCCCAAAATGTGAGTATGAGATTAGTAGGGTAAGCGTAGGGCGCGGACGTTACTGTTATTCCCGACGCTCGCCCTACCCTATCTATACACATCACACGTATTTTTGTTGTATGATGTGTATGTAGGTATTGTATAAGAATATTGTTGTAGTGTCAATGATGTTCCTGTTGAAATACTTATATATAAGTGATATACTTGGTAAAGGTAAGTAAATGAGGTGAATAAAATGAGTGATAGGTCAAAGCAAAAAACTGTTTATATCATGCTTAAAGAGGATACAAAGCGTCTTTTAAGGATGATTGGGGCAAAACGCCAATTTGAAACCCACGAAAGCGTTTCGGATGATGATGCGTTATATGCGTTTATACAGAAACATGAACCCGACTTGATTAAGACCCTAGAGGAGCAAAAGACACGCATACCAGAGGGGCAATAGCCATGCGATTGCGATTCTGGCGTAGGAAGTCCAAGTCGTTAAACTTGGGGACGTATCGAATTAAGGTAAAAGGCAATCCATCATCAGAACAACTTGCAGGGGCTATGGCAGACCTGCAAAACATGAGCATTAACAATCTCAGCAGAATGGTATCGGATTTGCACAGTGAGGTCGTAGGGCTTCGGGTGCAGGTTCGAGATTTGAACATTAGTAACGAAAAGCTAAAGGCAAGAATCGAGAAATTAGAAGCAAAATCAAAGGCGAAGTGATATTTTGCTTTGCCAGACTATCTTAGGAGTATAAGATGAGCCAGCCGACAGAGTTACCAGAATTAGACGCATTTAACAGCCAGATTCAAGAATGGGCGACTGCACTTGCAAAGGCGATTTACCCGCCTGTTATGGCAATCGTGGACAAGCTCACCGTATTGGTGGATGCCGTGGACGCGCAAGGCGGGTATTTTACGGATGATGGGCGCGAGGTCGGCTGGTTTGAATATCAGGAATATCAGAAATGTAAAGTGCAAAACGAGATTGCCCAATTGCGGGCAGAGTTGAATGAGGACTAACCCATGAGTGAAGGTCATCGGATTGCCCGACAAATAGCAACACCCGTCGTAGAAGCCCTGGTGGCGCTCCTCGCCCCGCATTGCGATTGGATTGCGCCGGGTGGAAGCTATCGGCGCGAGAAACCCGATATTGGCGATGTGGAAGTGGTGGCGATTGCCAAGCCCACACTCCTCGCCCACATGGACGAGCTAGTGCGGGATGCGGTGATTGCCAAGAAGGTGTATGTCAATAAGACTGGCAAATCGTCGTATCGGTGGGGTGAAAAATATCGGGCATTCGTTTTCACTCATGGCGGGGCAACCATCAAGTTTGATTTGTTTCTGTGCGATATAGGGAATCGGGGTAATCAATTCGAGTTACGGACGGGACCCGCGGATAAGAATGAATGGATGATGGGCATCTTCCACCGATTCCATGCGCCGTTTGCGGTGAAGGACGGGTATTTGTGGGCGAAAGGGAGCAATGTGCAAAAATTGCACATTCCAAATGAACACGCCTATTTTGACCTGCTGGGTATCCCGTATATTGAGCCAAAAGACCGCACATTGGAACGGTATCAAACCCTCATCAAGTGGGGTCATAAGTGGGGTGATGTGAGTCGGTTTATCCATGCCCCTACCCCAAAGCCTGTAAATACGGATAAATCCAAAAATAACCCGTATGATTGGGATGAATGGCTGGAAACGCGAAAAAGCGCGGTAAAAACGCCAAAGAAAGGCACTCCGTCAAAAAGCCAATGGGAATGGACGAAGCCATTTTTATGCGATGACGGGATGGTGTGGGTGCATACCGGGTATGGCAAGTGGGGCAAATTCCCAATGGATAGCCATGAGGCAAAAACGCAATTGGATTATTTCCGCCGACTGCCCCGAAGCCGAGAATCATTCGCGCATACCCTCTCGTGCAAGTTGCCTGTGTGGGCGCGTGAGGAAAAGATGATACGCATCGCACAAGGGGCGATTGCTATCCTGAGAGGTGTGGCATGAGTGTCGCGGTGATTATCCCCCCGATGAGTGCGGATGAGGCGCGTGCATGTGTGCAATCCATCAAAGCCAAGATGATAGACCTACGGTCTGCGGTGTATGACCTGTGGCAAAGGCAAGGCTGGATGGCGTTGGGATATGCTAGTTTCAATGCGTGTTTGAAGGCAGAATTTGGGGATATGTCGGCTGGTCATTTGTACCGTCTGAAAGATGCGGCGGTCATCGAAGGGGAATTGCGGATGAGTGAGGATTCTCCATTGGAGAAAACGTTACCCGAAGCTCATGCACGCCAATTGAAAATGTTGGATAACGGTGCAGACCGCCTGACAGCATATCGGAAGGCGACCATCCTCGCTAAGACAGAGGGTGTGCCTCGTCCAACGGTTAGTCATGTGAAACAAGCCGTTGAATTGGTGAAGGTGGAAAATGATGTGCAAGCCTCTCCCTACCCTGTCATTGCCAAGCTGGTTGCAAGTGGGACGATTACGGCTGTAAGGGGAATGCGTATGGTGGACGAGCTGAACAAGCTCAAGCCAGATGCGCGTGAAGGGGTGTTGATGGTCATCACGCAATATGGGTTATCTGCACCTGAATTGATAGCCCCACTCGCGGATATGGTGGGCAGACCTGCGGGCAAAGAGAGCTATGTGCTACCCGAAATTATCCGCACAGGTCATTTGGGTGGTGTGCCGTTGCTGAAGGCGACAGTCACCGATTTGGAAAATGCGAAATACGAAGCCATGCTGGAGCATCGCGCCGAAGGGATGGAAAAGAGACGGGAGCGCGAAGGGGAAACGAGTCGGCGTGTCAGTGTGATAATTGATGCGGTGGATATGCGGTACACTCTGAAGGCGCTCGGTGATGTGTTGGGCGATGAGGGGTTACGGAAGTTGATTGAATTGGGCAAATCTATTGGATTATAGGAGAAAATCAATGCAGGTACTTACTTTTTTGAATGAAAAGGGTGGCGTAGGTAAAACCACACTGGCTGTTAATGTGGGTGCTGGTTTGGCTATGCGTGGTTTGCGCGTCATTGTGATTGATGGCGACCCGCAAGCAAGCGCTACATTGCAATTACAAGTACATCAAGTTCCAGCTTTGCACGATTTACTTATCCGCGAATCAAAGTGGAATCAACAAGGTATTTTGCAAGTTGCCCCTCCAGAAGCGTGGGCAGATGGTCAACCTAAAGGGCAATTGTTGGTAGTAGCAGGGAATGTTGAAACACAAGTGATACCCTTGCTCACGAAAGACTCAATGAAATTGCAAAAGCGGTTAGCAGAGTTACAAAATTGGGCTGACCTTGTGATTATTGACACATCGCCTACCCCAAGCATGTTACATGCGATGTTCTATATGGCGAGCGATGCTATTGTATTCCCGACCACCTGTGAAATGTTGAGTTTGGAAGGTATCGCCAATACAGTTGAGCATGTGAGCGCCTTAAATGCAACACGCGCTACACATGGTCTTAAAGAGGTCAAGATTCTGGGTATTCAACCGATGCTATATGCCAAGACAAACTCTCACAATTATGGGATTGAAAAACTCAAGGAATCTTTTGGCAATTTGGTCTATCCACCCATCTCACGATTAACCGCTTGGCAAGACGCATCTTGGGCATTGATGTCTATTTTTGCCTATGACCCACAATCTCAAGCGGCGCGTGAAGCGATGGAACTGATTGAACGTATTGGCGAAACATTGGGAGTGCTTGCATAATGCCACCTAAAAAACCGTATGGGTCTGGTAAGGCAAACCCACTACAAAAATCTACCCTGCCCGACCTAACAGAATTAACCGATACAATCTATGGCACTCAGGGGTTAGATATACCCGATATTGATAGGCGTGTCGCTATGCCTATTGATATTTTTGCCATTAGTCCCGACCCCTCACAACCAAGACGTGCAATCCCTAAAATCATTGCACAGGCATTTAAGGGCAACCCTTATAACCCGCAAACTTTGTTAGATGCTTGGCATCGCCACAGTGAGCAGGAATTAGGACATGAAATTGATATTCGCTCACGTTTATATCATCTTGGTGATGGGGATGAAGATACCAAAGATATACCTGTCAATACAAAGAAATTTTTATCACTTATTTCACTCGCAACAAGTATTCGCTCGGAAGGTTTGACCAACCCAATTACAATCATTGGTGTTAATCGGTATCGAATTGAAACAGGTGAACGTCGATGGTTAGCATATCATCTCTTGAACATGTATGCTGATGAGGGTGATAAATGGTTACAGATTCCAGCTATCGTTGTTGATGGCGTAAGAGGGGTATGGCGACAAGCAATTGAAAATAACCAAAGAGAGTCGCTCACTGCGATAGAAATGGCAAGGCAGTTAGCAATTTTGTTGATGGATATTTATACCGAACAGGGCGAAGAATTTCCTCGTTATGAGCAATTCAAACATGAGAGAGACTTTTACGCTCAGGTTGCCGATGGAGTCAAATGGCGTGTACCGCGTGGCATGGGGGATAAGATACTTGTTGCCACAGGTTTAGGTAGTCGCGCCCAATTGCAACAATATCGTGATTTGCTCAATCTTAGTCGTGAGCTATGGGATTATGCTGA
>CALDGT010000184.1 GCA_937942935.1 uncultured Chloroflexota bacterium
CAAGGGATAGGTGTCATCATTTTTTCATCTGGTACTATTGCAATAAATCGGCGCAGGTATGTTATAATGAGGCAAATTTAGATTTTTTATACAAATTAGGTTTGTGCAACTTATACTATGGAGGATATGATGAGCGATACAACCCTGCCAACTTCCCGTCCGATGACCGAAGAAGCCGATTTCTTAAAGATTAATTCTGTTGACCATGTTCATTTTTGGGTAGGCAATGCCAAACAAGCCATGTATTACTGGTGGAAAGGATTCGGATTTAAGCCTGTGGCATATTCGGGTCTGGAAACAGGCAATCGGCGCTTTGCCTCGTATGTACTCGAAAGCGGAAAAATCCGTTTTGTCGTATCTGCCGCGTATAAATTCAGCGATGAAATTTCAGCACATTTTATGTTGCATGGCGATGGTGTGAAATATATCGCACTCGGTGTAGATGATGTGGCATCGGCGCATCACGAAACCACATCACGCGGGGCAGAAAGCGCATGGACACCCCGCGAAGAACGTGATGAACACGGGATTATTCGCACATCTGCCATCAAAACCTATGGCGAAACAATTCATTTGTTTGTTGACCGTAGCGATTATAACGGCGTATTCATGCCCGGTTATGTTCCTCTCAAAGATATGCCAACCGTCAGCGCAGGCTTGGCGGCGGTTGACCACATGGTCGGGAATGTGGAATTGGGCAAGATGAATCATTGGGTCAAGTTTTATCATGAAGTGATGGGCTTCCGTCAATTGCTCAGTTTTGATGATAAAGACATCAGCACCGAATATTCTGCGCTCATGAGCAAGGTCATGCAAAATGGCAATGGTCGTGTTAAATTCCCCATCAATGAACCTGCGGATGGCAAACGGAAAAGCCAAATTGAAGAATATCTCGATTATTATATGACCGCAGGCGTGCAACACGTTGCGATGATAACGAGCGATATTTTGGCGACTGTCGAAACGCTTCGCAACAACGGTATCGAATTTTTGCGCGTGCCAGATGCTTATTATGATATTTTGCCAGAGCGAGTGAAGCATGTCGGGGTCAAAGAAGATTTAGACAAAATCAAAGAACTCGGCATCTTGGTGGATTATGATGATGAAGGTTACTTGCTCCAAATTTTTAGCCGTCCACTCCAAGACCGCCCAACCATGTTTATCGAAGTGATTGAGCGTCATGGCTCACGCGGATTCGGTAAAGGCAATTTCAAAGCCTTATTTGAAGCATTGGAATTAGAACAAGCGAAACGTGGCAATCTATAATGAGATGGGTCGAATTTTCTCCGATTGGTGAAGATTACCCCCGTTTGGGTGTGGTGGTAGATGAGCGCATCATCGAAATTGGCGAGAGCGATAAAGGCACGCTGATGAGCCTCATCCAACATCCCCACCAATCTGATTTGGTGGCGGATATTCGGGCGATGATGGCGAGTGGCAAGCCGATTCTGCGCGATAAAGAACGGCGTGTTTTTCATTTGGCAGATGTGACCATTCAC
>CALDGT010000185.1 GCA_937942935.1 uncultured Chloroflexota bacterium
TCATTGGGCAGTATGACCATTGATGACGAATCGCATTTTTGGGTGATGACCAGTCAATATATTTTAGAAGGCATTGAGCAGTATGGGTTATCTGTCCCTGATGTGCCAATAGATGAATCGGCACGAGACTGGTTTATGAATGGATTTTTGCCAGCCATCATCAAAGTATTACGCCAACGGCATTTATTATTGGTGTGGGATGATGCACATCGGCTAATGACCGAGACTTTGCCAAATGATTTGTTTATTCAATTAGATGCCTTATGTTCGGTGACAATTCAGATGGTCTTTGGGATAGATATTGCACACGAAGACCAATTAAGGCAATTTATGCCATTCATCACCACCAGCCATCAATTGCGACTGGGCAATTTATCGCGCTTGGGATGTGAGGTCATTTTACGTCATCATCAGCCGAGCATTGGCAACGAGATGATAGACAGCATTTATACTGCAACGGGCGGGTTGCCCATCCTCATTGGGCGGTATACCGATGAATTAGGAACTCACCCCGACATAAAGGCGCTCAATCATGCCATTTATGCTAAGTCTGGTGATGATTTTTTACGGATATGGACATCCAGAACGCCCGATGAGCAATTGGTCTTAACCGCTATTGCCGATTTATTTTATGATGACCCCCTGCGACCAATCACCACCACCACCATTGCCTCTTGGTCTGCAAAAAGTGATTATTTGCTCGATGAAACTGCCATTAATGCGGCATCACGGGGCTTGCTATATGATGAAATTATTTTGATGGCAAATAATCAAATCACGGTGAATGGGGAGTTATTTCGTAAATGGTTGCTCGAAAATGCACGCATTAGCGGGGCAAAATCGGCAGATGTCACCAAAATTCCGGTTCAGATGATTATCTTAACCATCATAATTGTCGGCGTTGTGTTGGTCATCATCCTCAGCCTGATAGGAAATGTATCGGATGGCGGGAATATCATCCCTACGGTCACACCATTGCCCTAACTAGAGCTAATGGGTACTTTAACATCACAATGCAACGGTGTAGCTATATTTTCTGAGACAGTTGGGCAAGTTGCCAATAACTCATCGCCTAAGCGCACTTCAAAAGTATCGGACTGCGATTCACTCAGCCAAAATGAGCGCGGGGTGCGAATATATCCCTGATTGAATCGGCAAAAATCGGGCAAATCGAGCGCGGTATAGGGTTGGTCTATAATTTGAAAACAATCCACTTTTCGCATTTCAGATAAACGAATAGAACGAGGAGTCACCCTTAACCATTCACTAGACTCGAATTCAGTCCCATCCGATACCCGCCTAAAGGTTAAATCAGATAAATCAAGTGTTACACTTTCATCTGAAGCACGATTATAGGCGACTAACATCTGCTCATCATAATACAAAAGCAATTGCGGTTCATCCATATTAATCGCATCAATCCGTGGGGTTGGTGTGGTGGCTAATTGTGCTGTTTTATCATCGGTTGGTGTAGCGGATGCTTCACCATCAGAACGCCGTTGAGGGGTATTTTCTGCACCGATACCGACCTCTGCGGTTGCATCTGGATTATTATTGAGGGCGATGCGGGTTGGAAGAGGATTATCATCTACGACAACATTTGGTGTCGTAGAATTTCCTAAAATAATCACCATCACACCTAAAATAGCGATGAGCAACACCGTTGCTAATCCCATAGCCATCAGTTGACCACGCTTTTTCTCTGGCTTGGGGACAGATACAGGTGCCAATCTTTTAGATGTCGTGCCACGTTTATCTGGCATGGGCGCGGTATTTAACACATCTTTAGCTGTTGGGGAGTCTTCTGTCACCCCATTCGATTTTGCAGGACGCAATAAAGAAGATGACCTCGTGAGTGTTGGGGGTTTATTGGTTGGAGTTACCGGTTTGCGGAGTTGGCTCGACATCTCTGGCACAGGCGCGGTTTTATTGCGTTCTAGGTCATCGGTGTCTTCTGTCGCATCTGCCATAAATGCCGCTTCAAGCGCCATCGCAAACGCATTTCCCGTCATGTGACGTTTGCGCGGGTCTTTATCGAGTGCCTTGAGCAAAACAGCTTCGACATTTGGGGTAATCCGTGGGTTGAACAGGCTTGGTAAGGGTGGCGGGTCGCTGATATGCTTGAGTGCGACACTCATCGCAGAAGCATCTTCAAACGGAACTCTGCCCGTGAGCATTTCATATAATACCACACCAAGCGAGTATAAATCGCTTTGTGGAACAGCTTGAGCCGATGATACTGCTTGTTCTGGCGCGATATAATGCACACTGCCAAATGTATTGCCCAATGTGCCTTCTTGGGCGCTGAGTGCCAGCCCAAAATCAGTCAAAACCGCGTGACCATCATTTGTGACCATGATATTTGATGGCTTCACATCGCGGTGAATCACCCCATTTTTATGCGAATAATCGAGCGCCTCTGCAATATCACGGATGATTTTTAGCACTTGCTTTTCGGACATATATTTTTTTTGGCGGTTATACTCTTTGATGATTTCGCGCAGGTCATCACCTTCAACAAAACCCATCGCCATATAATAGAGATTATCGAGTTGCCCAAACTGATATACACTCACCACCGCAGGGTGATTAATACGGGCAATCGCACGCGCCTCGCGCAAAAAGCGTTCTCTATATTCATCTTCATCTTGTCCAGCGAGTAGGCGTGGCTCTACAACTTTGACCGCCGCATATCGTTGCAAGGTCGCATCATAGCCTTTATAGACCCGTGCCATACCACCCTGCCCCAATAAAGTTTGAATCATGTAATCACCAAGTTGCCGACCTAAAAGCAAATCACCAGACATAAAAAACCGCCAAACTATCATGAATTTTCATCGTTACATTTATTATACATAACCTATACCCAAAAAGAGAACACTTTGCCAAGATTGCAAAAAAACTGATACAAGTTTTTATATTTGAGGTTGGTTTAATAATGGATAGACCTATGTTATATCAAATTCATCACAAAAATATATGAATAATAGTGATAAAACCGCACTCATGCGTTATACTATGGTCTGAAAATTTTTTGATCATTTCAGAGTGAATTTGATGACACCATCACCCGATATTCCAGAAAAAGAAATCCGTGAGCGGTGCGCCAAAATATTGAGCGCATCTGCCGAAGAAGCCCACAAATTAGGTCATAATTATGTTGGGACAGAGCATCTTTTTATTGCCCTCACCCGCATCGAAAATGGGCATACAAACCGTCTTTTACGACGTGCAGAATTGAATCCGCGCACAGTGCGGAGCGAAATTCGGCGCGAAGTCGGCACTGATAAGGACTTAGGTCTGACAGATGTCTTGCCCATGACACCGCGCACAGAAATGGTGCTATCGCTCGCCATTTTTCTTGCCGACCAAGATGAGGCGGAGGTTGGCGAGTATCATGTCTTGATGGCGCTGTTACAAGAGGGCGAAGGCATTCCTATTCGCAAATTGGTCGAAATGGGCTTTGATGTGAATCAATGGTTGCAAATCCTCATCTCTGAGCAACAACCAGATGACCATTCGCCAATGATTGATGATAGTGAGATGGATAACCTATTCGATTCGGATAGCGATTTTAATTTTGGTGGTCCAACATTTGGCGCATTTTCATCGCCATTCAAATTTCCACGCCCAACGAGCGATACCGATACCGCCCCCACCCCACTCCTAGATAAGTATGGGCGCGACCTCACAGTGCAAGCGGCAAAAGGCAAAATTGGTCCCGCCATCGCCAGAGAAGAAGAAATTCGCGCCCTCGCACGCACCCTCGCACGGAGCAAAAAGAATAATCCGTTGCTATTGGGTGATGCAGGTGTCGGAAAAACCGCCGTTGTAGAGGGGTTGGCATTCGCCATTCACAATGGGACAGCACCCGCTTCATTACTCAATAAGCGCATTGTGCAAATCGAAATCGGCACATTGGTCGCAGGGACAAGCCTACGCGGACAATTTGAAGAACGCCTGATTGGGATTGTGGATGAAATCAAAAATGCGGGTAATTGCATTTTATTCATCGATGAAATTCATACCATTGTCGGCGCAGGCGATACCATAGATAGCAATCTCGATGCCGCCAATATCCTCAAACCTGCCCTCTCACGGGGTGAAATTAATTGCATTGGCGCGACCACCCATGAAGAATATCGCAAGGCAATCGCCCAAGACCCCGCGCTGGATAGGCGTTTCCGCACCATTGATGTCGAAGAGCCATCCGAAAACGATAGCATCAAAATTTTGGAAGGGCAACGACCCAAACTTGAAGAGCATCATGGCGTGGTGATTTTGCCAGAGACGATTGAGGCGGCGGTCAAATTATCAGTGCGCTATATGCCCGACAGACGCTTGCCAGACAAAGCCTTAGATTTATTAGATGAAGCCTGTACACGGGTAATTATCCGCACCATTTCACCAGATGATGAAGTCGCTCCAAATGATGTCAAAGCCAGCGATGTCACCGCCGTGTTATCGCAATGGACAGGCATCCCTGTCAAAGAATTGACCACCGATGAAAAACGGCGTTTGGCAGGCTTAGAAAATGCCATGATGCAACGGGTTATTGGGCAAAATGAAGCCATCAACACGGTTTCGGCGGCGATTAAAACAGCGCGTGCGGGCTTAAACGACCCCAACCGTCCCATTGGTGTGTTTTTATTTTTGGGACCATCGGGTGTTGGCAAAACAGAACTCGCCCGCGCATTAGCTAACTTTTTATTCGGCAGTGATGATGCCATGATTCGGCTCGATATGTCCGAATTTCATGATGCACACACCGTTGCACGCCTGATTGGTGCGCCACCCGGTTATCGAGATACCCAACGGGGCGGACAATTGACCGATGCCCTGCGTCGCCGTCCATATAGTGTCGTGTTGTTGGATGAAGTCGAAAAAGCCGCGCCAGAAGTATTTGATATTTTCTTGCAAGTATTCGATGAAGGCAGAATTAGCGATGCACACGGCAGGCGTGTGGATGCGCGTCATGCCGTATTCATCATGACCAGCAATATTGGCACAGAAGAAGGTAGCAAGCATATTGGCTTTGGTGGATTTAATACCCAAGACAAAGCCGATTATTCGGGGTATCTGAATCGGTTTTTCCGCCCAGAATTTATCAACCGTTTGGATGAAGTCATCACCTTTAACTCATTATCAGAATCAACCCTCAATGGGATTTTGGAATTGCAATTGCAATCGGTTTATGAACGCCTTAAAGAGCAACATCTGACCTTAGAACTCGCACCAGAAGTCCGTCAATTGCTCCTAAAACTAGGTTATAATCCCGCACAGGGAGCGCGTCCATTACGCCGTGCGATTGAGCGTCAACTCACTCGCCCATTGAGCGCCAAAATTGTTGAAGATACCTTCTCTCATGGCGATACAATTCGTGTCGGATTAGGTGAAGGCGAAAAACTAACATTTGAGGTAATCAAGTGAAGATTCCACAGACGGGGCGCAAGCCCTTGCCAACAGATGATAGTGCCGCCCGCGCACATCTTAAAAAGCGGGATAAGCAAGATAAAACCGACCCATTTGTCACCGACCCCAATGCCGAAATTCAGGTCTTGGGAAAATTGGCATTACGCCGAAATGACATCAACGACTTATTCGCATTAGGTGATTTATGTGCCTTGCAATCGGCAACGCCCGATAACCGCCTGTTGGTGTATTACATTGGCAAAACACTCATCGCCTATAAACGTGCTGTGACTAATGCCGAACACGAAGTAGACCGCAAACTTGCCAAACGCGCCATCGAAGAATATTTGCGTTGGTTATTTGAATTTGCGGAATGTTATCCAACACGGCGCAATATCGCCGCGGCACTGTGGGCGGTCACCGATGATGAAGACCAACCCGAAACGCGCCCGACCTTTCAGCGCAAGCTCATCGGCTTATTAGACCTGTATCGGCAAAAATTGACGGTCAAAAAAGCTGTCACAAAGCCCAAACAAGCCACTTCATCAGAAGAAGTGGAAGATAAAGAAGAATTAGATAACGATAGCACCCATGCCGATTCTCCCCCGCCAATGCTCATGAGCGATGCTTCTATGACCATTGCCGATAGCATGGGCGTGATTGAATTTCAGTCGAATATTGTCGAAAGCCAATTCATCAGCGAAACCCAAGCCGAAGATAGCATTGTCGTAGACCAAACATCATTTGAGGGCAACCAAGAAATTATCATTAAACCATCGGTATCGGTCAAAACCGATTCCGAAAATATCCAATCATCCACCGATGATGACCCCGCCATTACATTAGGGGGTGATTATAGTGTCGGAGACCGCATAGATGGACGATACGAAGTGTCTGAGGTATTGCGCGGTGGCATGGGTGTGGTTTATTTGTGTTATGACCACGATAAGCGTGAGCCAGTCGCTATCAAGACCTTCCAAAGCAAATATTTAGAAAATGAACGCGCCCTCACCCGCTTTAATCATGAGGCAACCATTTGGGTACGTTTGGATAAGCATCGGCATATCGTACAAGCCAAACTTGTCCAAGACATCAGTAAACGCCCACACATCATCCTTGAATATGTCAGTGGCACAGAAGAACTTGGTTCAGATTTACGTAATTGGATAGAACATCGCAAACTCGACTTACCCACTACGGTTGAATATGCCCTGCATATCGCGCTAGGGATGCAACACGCCACATCGAAAGTACCCGG
>CALDGT010000186.1 GCA_937942935.1 uncultured Chloroflexota bacterium
CTTTATTTTTGAATTGCGATGGCACTTCAATGGTTAAAATACCATCTGCATTAATATGCGTTTTGAGTTTTATTGTTTCCATGATATTTATCTTTCACTTGGATTATGATGCAGTAATTGCTTTCACTTGTTGGGTGACAATATTTGTCTTGGAATCCGAATCACTGCTGATGTCAATTTCGGGGCGGAGGGGTTCGATTCCCAAGAATTTTTCAAAAATGCGTCTGCGCCACACAAATCGTAGGGTGAGCATCCAAACCAATGTCATCCCCGCGATAAAAATGTATAAGATAGATGATAGTGTAGAGAGTTCAAAAAATCGGCGTAACGGGACAATCAACACAATGGCTACATACAACCCAAATATGCCGATGGCGAGGAAGGTATAGCGCCAATCGCCACTATACAAATCACCTGCCACCCACCAACGAGTCGGCGGTTCGACAAATATCACCAAAATGAGACCCGCCATACATGAGAAGGCTGTGAGGGCAGTTTGGGCGGCAAGAAGGGCGCGTTCTAGGGCATATTCTTCGGCGGTGATGTCATAATTGATGCCGACATAGCTCACAAATTCGGCAATTTCATCTGGGGTGGCTTCAAATAATGATAAATTGTTGGTGACGCTGAGGAATGTTATCACATACACCAGCAATCCGAATACAAAAACCGAAATGGCGGCGGGGAAGCAAAAATGCAACACGGAACGTACAAGGCTAACCTTGCGTGTATTGCCCGGTTTTGCCCATAGTGCGAGCGCAAATGTTGGGATGCCAACCGTCAGAAAGGCGATGAGCGAGGCATGTTTTGGGACGAATGGAAAGCCCATGCCAACGATGCTGGTCGCCATGATGAGTAAGGCGGCATATAAAGCGCGGGTGAGGAATAAGCGCAAAATATCTTGCATCCCGTTGATAATGCGTTGCCCCTCTAAAAATGCAGGTGGCAATGCGCCGAATGAATCATTCAGTAATACCATATCGGCAACCCCGCGTGTGGCGGCACTCCCGCTTTGCATCGCAATCCCTAAATTTGCCTTTTTGAGTGATAACACATCATTCACCCCATCGCCAATCATGGCGACATAATGCCCTTGCGATTTAAGCGCATCCACAATTTGCTCTTTTTGTTCGGGGGTGATGCGCCCAAAAACGGTTGTTTCTGCGACAGTTTGCTCAAATTGAGATTTATCCATTGTGGCTAAATCTGTGCCAGAAACCGATTTGAAATCAGATGGGAAGCCTGCTTGTTTGGCAAGCGCAGAGACCGTTTGGGGATTATCGCCAGAAATAACCTTGAGTGCCACCCCTGCATTGATGAAACCCTTCAGTGTTTCTTTGAGGTTGGGGCGCAATTCATCACTAAAACCGACAATGGCGAGGGGTTCTAGGGTGGGCAATCCTGCATTGCCGAGCGAATCGTGTAATTTGGTCGTGTTTGGATTATAGGCAAATAACAACACACGCAAACCTTGTTCTGACCAATCGTGTGTATACTGGCTTAAATCGGTATCTTTTGGCAGGTGAGGTGCGAGCATTTCGATTGCGCCTAATACATATACACCGCGTAGTTCATCATTATCAAATGCTAGGGCGCTCCACTTGCGAGCAGATGAGAACGGAATTTCATCCACAGGGGCGATTTTTTTGCCTTGTAGCCCTGCGATAATGGCTTCTGATGTGCGGTTGGTCACGCTGGCACTGTGGGCAAAATTGCCTAAAAGCCGTTGGATTTGGACTTTATCTAATTTGAGTGGACGAACATCTTCATAATGAATTTTGTTGGCGGTGAGTGTGCCTGTTTTATCCACACACAGCACCGATACATTGCTCAGAGATTCTACTGAATTCGATTGCTGAACCAAAATCCCTTGTTGCACAATCCGCAATGCGCCCAACGCATACGCCACGATAACCATAAAAAACAAGCCGTTGGGGACTAGACCCGCCACCACCGCCGCCATCTGAACTGTTCGCATGACAGGGACAGCAGAAAGAATTGCAGAGATGAATAACAGAAATCCGATGAATAGCGCCAGAAGCATCAACACACGGATGACCAAATCCACTTCTTTTTGGAGGGGTGTTTTGGTCACGCGGAATGATTTAGCGTGGGCGGTCAATTTGTTGGCGAAGCTATCTTTGCCGACTTTGGTCGCCTCATAACGCCCCTTCCCACTCACCACGAAACTGCCAGAAAAAACATCTTGTCCCATCGTTTTGGGGATGAGGTCAGATTCACCCGTGAGTTGCGATTCATCAAGTTCTAACTTTGCATCGCTCACCAAAATGCCATCTACGACAATTTGGTCGCCGGTATCGGCTACGATAATATCGCCGATGACAATTTCAGATGGGTCGGCTTGACGAATTTCACCATCACGCACGAGGGTGATTTTGGGACGGGTGAGCAGGGCAATTTTATCGAGTTGGCGCTTGGCACGAATTTCTTGAAAAACACCGATGACCACATTGAGCGCAATTAACCCCACACTGACAAACGCATCGCCCCACCTGCCAATGCCAATCATCACCGCGCCGATGACGAATAAAATCACATTGATGAGGTTTATCACATTTTGCCAGATAATTTGTTGATAGGTGCGCCCTGTTTGGATTTTGGCATCATTGCCTTGTCCATTAGCGCGACGGGTTTGTGCTTCGTGTTCGGTCAAGCCCAGATTGGGGTCGGTCATAAAAAACTCCTCATATCGGGTACGATGGTTCATGCCCCTACGATTAAAAATGCAATGATTGCCCTACACATGATGTTATAACCCATTATAATCAACACATCCATCAATATGGATATGGAGAATATGGAAAACCGAGTATGACACAAGATGTCCGTTGGACGAGTTTTGATTTGATTTTTTTCGATTGTGATAGCACACTCTCAACGATTGAGGGCATTGATGAATTGGCGAAACTCAAGGGCAAAGAATGGCGGGTGGGGTTGCTCACCCAAAAAGCGATGGATGGCGAACTCGATTTGCAAGAGGTCTATGGCAAACGGTTACAAGCCATTCGCCCCACAC
>CALDGT010000187.1 GCA_937942935.1 uncultured Chloroflexota bacterium
TATTCAGTATCTTCTGGCATCGGCGCGGTGAAAATGTGCTGAGATAAGTCCCACCGTTTGTTTTCTTCATCCCAATAAAACAAGGGGAAATCTATCACCCATGCAAATGCCAACATATTGGGGTCTCCCAAGCCAAGCCGGTCTGCTAAATGACGGCGCAATTTATCTACAGAGGCATACACCACATCGCGCACATCCGACATGAATAACAACACATCACCTGCTTGTGCGCCAGTTTTATCGAACAATTCTAGTTTTTGGTCAACTGTGAAGAATTTGCCGATGGGTCCCTTGACCTCGCCATCTTCTTCCAGTGGGAGCGCCATCCAAGCCAAACCTTTTGCACCCGCTTCTTTGACCATATCTTCGAGTTCTTTCATCACCTTTTTGAGCTTTTCATTGCTCACTGGTGCGCCGTTTTCAGTTAATAATCCGGGAGCGCGGATAACCTTAATCGGCTTGCCTGCGGCATAATTTTGGTTGAACACCGCAAAACCACTTTTGCCCGCCAATTCGGTGACATCAATCGCTTCTAACCCATACCGCAAATCGGGTTTATCTGAGCCATATTTTTCCATCGCTTCGGTATAAGTGATGCGTGGCAGTGGGCGACCCAAAATCTTTTTCTCTGGCGCAAATTTGTCAAGTAGCGCCAAAACTAAACCTTCATTGAGTTGCATCACATCTTCGCGCTCAACAAAACTCAATTCCATATCGAGTTGGGTAAATTCTGGTTGACGCTCACCGCGCAAATCTTCATCGCGGAAACACCGCGCAATTTGAAAATATTTTTCATACCCCGCCACCATCAACAATTGTTTGAGTTGTTGTGGACTTTGTGGCAAAGCATAAAATTTGCCCGGTTGTAAGCGCGATGGCACTAAAAAGTCGCGTGCGCCTTCGGGTGTCGTCTTGAACAATATTGGGGTTTCGATTTCGACAAAACCCTTGTCATCCAAGTAATCGCGGATAAACTTCACCAGCTTATGACGCAAAATGATGTTATATTGCATATTTGGGCGACGTAAATCGAGATAACGATATTGCATCCGCCGTGCTTCTTCAACCGCCTCATCTTTATTCATATAAAATGGTGGCGTGAGTGATGGATTGAGAATGGTTATTTCATTCGCCACCACATCAATTTCCCCAGTCGCTAAGTCGGGGTTGGTTGTACCTTGTGGGCGAACACGCACCTCACCATGTACCTGTAACACATATTCTGTACGGGCGTCGCTGGCGATTTTATGCGCGGTTGGGGATGTAGCGGCATCTATCACCACTTGCGTAATACCCCAACGGTCTCGCAAATCGAAGAAAATCAAGCCGCCTTGGTCACGGCGACGATGCACCCATCCCGCCAAAACAACCTGTGTTCCTTCGTGGGAGGCGCGGAGTTCTCCGCAAGTATGTGTTTTCATCATAACCCAAAACTCCTTATATACGGTGTTTATCGCGTTGAATATCATCAGGTGATATTCAGAACAGGATAGCACGTTTATTAACAAAAATAAACCCACGCTTTCAACCTTACAAACATTGTGAATTCATAAATTTTTAGGATATTCTTAAGCCTTTTTACATCAAGACATGCTATGATGGTCATCAACATATACACTAATCACAAGGATTTGTGGGAGCGTTTCCGATGAAGGTAAACACCCTATTCAACATATCTACAATGAACAATTATCAATTTACCCCACTACAAAATGGGCGCATCATCTTATGCGAGTTGAAAAATAGTGAGCGTAAAACAATTGAGAAATTTATCCCTCACATGGAATCACTCATCGGTTTA
Organism: uncultured Chloroflexota bacterium; assembly: GCA_937942935.1. Taxonomy (GTDB): domain Bacteria; phylum Chloroflexota; class Anaerolineae; order Aggregatilineales; family Phototrophicaceae. The sequence goes on from CALDGT010000187.1 coordinate 1,802, forward strand.
TGGGGAAATCAACCATTTCTCATTTTATTCGATTTTCGCAATAGTGCCTTGCGCTTTTCACCATTTTTTGCAGACCAACTCAAGACATTGCCACAAATTGATTATGGCAGACAAGCCATCCTCACATTAGATGATTTTGATAGCAAACAAATGGCATTCTTCCCCAATTATTTCGCCTCTTTGGAATATGAATTTTTCCAAAGTTATGAACGCGCCCTCGCTTGGCTCGAAGAATTACTCTAACTTTCATCTGACATGGTGCAAAAAGTTTGATATAATTTTGTACCATGTTAAATAAAAATTTCACCTTCACAAAACGAACACTTGGGATACTCTGTTTAGCAATCGGTGTACTTGGCACGATTGCAATTTTTGCGATTGATGTGGTTGATGTCGGCAGAGAAGGCGGCATTGGTCCCATTCAAACCGTTGGTTTAGTTATCATGGTCAGTTTAGCATTGCTAGGATTGACCCTCATCCCGCTTGGGGATGACCCTGCCTAATAGGATATGACCATGACCCAATCACCAACCATCCCCCGCCCTATTTTGACCATATTACATGCGCTCATGCTCATCGCCTTAGCATGGTTATTATTTCATTTTGTTGTGTATGTGGTATATGCCAACAACCTAATTCAATTCCCTTTCGATTATGACCAAGGTGAGGGGTTTGAATTGCACGATGTCATGTTGCTCAGTCAATTCAAATCGCCGTATGCCGATATAGAGACATTCCCATTTTATGGGAGCATCTACCCACCCATGTATCATGTTTTTCTGGTGCCATTTGCATGGCTTTTTGGCGCAGAATATTGGTATGGGCGCTTATTCAGTTTTTTAACCACCCTCATCACCGCCATCACAATCAGTTGGATTGTGTACCGTGAGACATTTCGGGCAAAACCCAGTGCCGATAAAACACTCACCCGCATGATAGCGATTGCATCGGGCTTGGCATTCCTTAGCTCAAACATCGTTTATCATATTGGTCCGTTATTTCGCCAACATATTTCGATGTTCATGTTTGAAACGCTGGCGGTTGCGGTATTTGCCCATGTGAACGAAATTGAATCTGCCCCTCGCAGACGACGCATGTTATTGCTTGGTTTTGGATTGATGATTTTTGGCGGTTATACCAAGCAACTTGCCGCCTTCACCGCCATAGCGATACTGCTCTTTTTATTCATTCGCAACCCTCGCAGAGCAATGATTTGGGGATTTGGATTTGCGGTGGTCGGCGCGGGGATTTTTGCCCTACTGAATATCACCACTGATGGGCATTGGTGGACACAAACCATCACTGCCAATGTCAAAGATTTTCTCACCGACCAAGCCATCGGTTTAGCACGATTATTTGCACATCTACACCTTGCCTTGCTCATCCCTGCCCTACTCCAATTGGTTTATGAGGTCTATTTTGACCGCATTTCGGTGTATGGCATTTGGTTTGTCTGTACATTGGTTTTAAGCGCGTTGGCGGCTGGGACATGGGGCGCTGGAGATAGTTATTATGCAACCGCAGTCGCCGCAATGTGCGTTCTAAGTGGCATGTTCATCGGCAAAACCGTGAATCGTGGCTGGCAATTTCGCAAAAATTATTTACGGCGTGTGCTGATTGACCCATTCAAAAAATTCGCACCAAGTATCACACTTATACTCATCGTCATTAGCCCTGTTTTCTATATCCTATATGCGCGTGCAACACTCCACATGCCAACTACAGGCGCAGGATTTGAGCAAATTGCCGATATATTTGGCATTGAACCCAATGCAGATAATGGCTTTTATGATTCGGCAGGGCGTTTGGTGGGAGCGTATGCCGATATTGGGCATTTGACCACCGCGCAAGATATTGCTAATGGGAACTTAATTGTGGAACGCATTAATCAAATGCCATCCGATACATTGCTCCTCAGTGAAGAAGCGGCATTCAGTTTTGCGACCAACCGCGAGGTAATTACAAATCCTGTCGTGTTATACATCCTAGACCAAGTGGGGCATTATGATAGTAGTCAACTGGTCAAAATGTTAGAAGAACAAGCCTTTGGATTAATTGTGTTACGGGCGCGGTTTTACCCACCACCCGTCAATATCGCCATAGATACTTATTACGAGATGGTTGAAGTAATCCCCATGAATGGGTTTGATTATCAACTTTTGCGCCCTAAGAATTAAATCCAGCCTTACGGATGCGCGATTTTGTATTCCCCAACCCAATAGCACGCCGTTGGATGATAAAATCGCGCTCTGCCTTCATCTGGTAAGATAAGCTATCCACCGATTTTTCCAGTAATTCGAGAGTCACTTCTGTTTGCCGATTATGCGCCGCCAACATCCGCGCTTGCAATGCCACCTCACGCACAAATGCACCCGGTTGGTCTATCAAATCGGGGATGACATCCATAAACGCATCGCGCCAATGCTCGCCCATATAATGACGTAACATGGCTTCGGCTTGGGTTTCATCTTGAATCACAGGAATCACATAAATGCGGTCTAAACGTCCCGGACGTTTGGTGAGGCGTTCATCTATTGCTTCGGGGTAATTGGTCGTGGCAACCATTAATGACCCTTGTGGATTATTTGGCGATTCGATACCATCCAACACATTCAAAATACGCGCTTTATCATCTCCACGCAAATACGCATCCAGTTCTTCTACGACCAATAAAGTCGGAAAGCGTGCCGCCGCTACTGCCTGAAATGCCCGTTGGATTTTTTCAAAGGATGCGCCATCCCTATCTGACCCTGATACATACACCACAATTCGTCGTTGCGAGATAGCGTGCTTGGCGAGTGCCGCACAGAGCATCGTCTTTCCTGTACCCGGTACACCCGCCAATAAAATTTTGCGGAATGGCGCGAGTTTCAATTTTTTATAAATGCCGACCCCTTCATGAAAAAAGGATTCGACATCATCATGCAATTGTTGTTTGAGGTCTGGTGGTAAAATCACATCTGACCAATCTACGGTGGGGTCGAAAAAAGCATCTGTCCCACCAATAATATACACATCACGCCGACGTTTAATGCGTGGGCGCACCGCTTTGGAACATATCACCTCAAATGCTGTCCAAATTTCTAAATATTTTTGTGGGACTAGCGCAATGGCAGTCACCTCTTGAACATCATCTGTTAAATAAGAACTTGCATAAATAACTTCAAATTTTTGATTATCTTCGGTGGTAAATTTGAATACAAATGCCCCAGAGCCTGCTGTGAGTACCATTTTTTTATTGAAGAACCCACAATCATTAATTTGCACAATCACGGGGCAATCGAGGGGTTCATAACCATCATAACGGGCTTTTCCGCGTAATTTGCGCCCTGCCTTGACTTGTTTTAAGGCGATATGATTGCTACATTCTACCGATGCCCAAATGGTCACAGTTTTCTGACTCAGTTGGCGTTCTTGTAACACCCCCTGCGCCCAATTCACAAGGCGTTCATATTGCATAAAAATTTTCCTCAAAAATGGCGGATAGCAATGTTGCTGTTCACTGATTATAGACTAAAATGATATTTTGCAAAAATGAGTTATGCTGATTGGTATCTTGATGAGGAGCGATGATGACAACTGCTTATATTACCCATCCCAATTATGTGAATCATGATGTCCCAAGACATCCAGAACGCCCACAACGCATGAGAGCAATTTGGTCATTATTAGATGAAAGTGGGTTATCTGGGCGCATGAAAGCATACACCCCCACCCCTGCTACCGATGAGCAGATTTTGATGGTACATACACCCGATTATTTATCAGATGTGATGGAAGCCGAAGAAAAAGGTTATGCCATTCGCTACACAGTAGACACTGTTGTTTTGCCAGATACACCTAAAACCGCAAAACTCTCGGCAGGAGGTGGTATTTGCGCGGTGGATGCCATTTTTCGGGATAAGGTGAATAATGCACTCGTCATCACCCGCCCACCCGGTCATCATGCTGTAGCCGATAGCGCAATGGGGTTTTGTTATTTCAACAATATCGCTATTGCCGCCCGTTATGCACAAAAGCAATATGGCATTCAGCGCGTGATGATTGTGGATTATGATGTGCATCATGGCAATGGTACACAAGACATTTTTTATGATGATAATAGTGTTTTATTTCTCTCTACTCATCAATCACCTCTCTATCCGGGGACAGGCTCATTTAATGAGACAGGTCTCGGAAAAGGTGCGGGTTATACTGTCAATATCCCCATACCGGGTGGATATGGTGATGAGGCTTATGCCCAATTTTATGAGCAAATTGTCTGGAAAGTGGCAGAGCGTTTTGCGCCACAACTCATCCTTGTGAGCGCAGGGTTTGATGCACATTGGGATGACCCGCTTGCTAGTATGCAACTGAGCCTAAAAGGATACCACCATTTAGATACAGAACTCATTCGCATGGCACAAAAATATTGCGATGGCAAAATCATCTTTATGCTAGAGGGTGGATATAACACAGATACCTTGTCTTATGGGATAAAAAATATCGCTCATGCGTTGTTGGGTGATGATACTTATCAAGATCCATTTGGTCAGACAGATGCCCGCACAGCAGATATTGGTGTTATCATTGAGAAAGTGAGGCGGATTCACAAACTATCGTGAATAAATCTTGTGGTTTATTGCAATTCGTTATACTTGCATCAAATTTTTTACAGTCTGAAATGTGTAAAGTATTCTGCAATAGAGTAAAATAAAAGAAAACGGTAGGGGCTGATAGATTTTTAGAGGAGAAATTTCATGCAAACATCTCATTATTACCGGTTCATTTCGTTAATTCTTCTCATCAGCTTTATCATGATGAGTTCAGTCGTTGTATCAGCCAAAACCACGGGGCAACCAGAAGATGCTGTTCGAGATTTGGTATTAGGCAACACAGCATTTGCGCTAGATTTCTTTCAAATGTTAATGAGTTATGATGAAGGCAATTTTGTCTTTTCTCCATATAGCCTATCCAATGCGTTTGCAATGGCGTGGGCAGGCGCACGCGAAAACACCGCCCAAGAAATTCGAGATGTATTACACCTCGACTTACCCCCAGAAGCCTTACACCGCGCCTTCTCTGCATTGACCATTCACCTCAATAATCCAGACCGCACCAGTCGAATTGTTGTCGCCAATGCGTTATGGGCAGAACGCAGTTTTAATTTTGAACCCGGTTATCAACAATTGATG
>CALDGT010000188.1 GCA_937942935.1 uncultured Chloroflexota bacterium
ATAAATAATTCATACCAGAAACATCCTTTTTTACAAAAAAAGCCAAAGTTCAGCGACCCTAAAAGGGTCTAGTCAGCCAGTACATCCTTCAAAATAGGCAGGTGTGTACTGGCTGACTAGCACGCAGTGCGTATGTCAGCCACCAGATACCCCACGAGGGTGCGTCCGCAGTGGACGCGCAGAAGCGCGTCCGTACACAGGTATGAAATGAATATTATCGTAGGGTGGGTACTAGCGCCATCGGCGCGTATGTCCCACCGTTTGGCGCGGTTGTCCCACCGCCTAATATCTGTATTATAAAACCTCTTTTCCAACAGGTTTACCTGTGTCAATTTCACCATGCAAATTATCGGGTGTGACCCCCTCTAACAAGGTATCGAGGTCATCATGTATTTTCTTTGCCTCCCGCACGACATCGGCTAGTGCCTGCACATGCAATCGGCATTGCATCGTCTCGGTGACATCAAATCGCCCGGTTTCGGTCACTTTGTTGGATGGAATCCCGCCACCACACACCGCAAAATAATCACAGGTGGCTTTGCACGCATGAATTCCCGCCAAAATTTCGGCATACACACGCTCAAATTTGGGATGCTGGAGCAATGACCGAATAGCATCGTGATGGATGTTGCCATAGATAAAATTATCAAATCGCTCATGCGTTGCGGAGAGTAATTCAAAGCAAAAGGTCGAAAAATTGCCCGCCACATCAAAATTCAACATCCGCAACGGCGTGGTGACGGTATAATTCCGATTCGCATCTGCCAACATCAGCGCCCGTGACATATGCTTAAACTCTCGAATCAGCACGGGTTTATCGCTAGTCGCTTGCAATTGATACAACACGCGCAAAAAATGTTGCCATCGCGTGAGGTGATGGTCTTGGTCAAGCGATGAACGATGATGACTGCCCGTGATTTCTTCGATATTAAATGCCAAGCGATACAACCCATGCGCCACAAAAAACTGAAATATCTCGTCTGGATGGTCGAGTGCATCTTCTGTGACCACTGAGATGATATTGATGGGGATATTATGCCGTTGCAACAGGTCTATCCCGCGCATGGTCTGGGCATGTGTGCCTTTTCCGCGCCGATTCACCCGATGTCGGTCATGGATATGGGCGGGTCCATCGAGGCTCACGCCGATGATGATGTCGTGGTCGCGGATGAATTTGCACCATTCGTCTGTGATGAGGGTGGCATTGGTTTGGATGAGCTGGCGTGGAATTATCCCGCCACGGCTCACCGATTGGAGCAGGCGTGTGGCGCGGTCATAAAAAGCAATCGGCAAGACCAACGGCTCACCCGCGTGCCATACAATTTCGGTGTTTTGCCCCACCAACTGCTCGGCATACAACGCCTCAAAAATGCGCCTGAGCGTCTCATCGCTCATGCGGGTGGTATCGGCGCGGGCTTGGCTAGAGAGATAACAATACCGACACGCGATATTGCAAAACGGTGTCGGTTGAATAATGACTAAATGCGCGGTGTCATCGGTTTGGGTTGGCATCATCAATTACTTTTCGCTCAATTTTTTATATAGTGTAATCTGTTTTAATAGTTGCGTCTAGCAAACTGGGCGAAACCCCCACCCAAAAGTACCAATTTATGAAATTTGTGCAACATCTCGCCTATAAGTGCATTTTTATAAATAACCCTAAATTGCTTATCATCATTCATCACCAGAGGGCAAGACTCCCTCTGGTGTCTTTCTCAATATTCATACGCGGTTTAGGACACAATCAAAAAAATGTGTTATGCACATAGGAGGCATTATGCGTAAAATTTTAGGATTAGTGAGTTTATTGGTCGTATCGGTGATGATGCTGTCGGTGATGGTCTCGGTTGCACAAGATGACCAAACCGAAGAGCCAGACGATTTGCTCATCTTCATTCGCGGATTGGTCGAAGAAATTGGCGAGGATATTATCGTGGATGGGGTGGTGGTTGCGCCTGCGGGTGCGTTTAATCCATCGGAACTCGCCATTGGTGATGAAGTCGTGATTGTGGGGTATTTGCTCAATGATGACACCATTTTTGCCACAGAACTCATCCCAGTAGACGAAAACTTTGATGAATGTGGCGAATATGGCACAGGCGAAGGATGCGAACCCGAAGCAGAGGTGACACCAGAACCCGAAGCGACACCCGAAGCAGAAGTGACGCCAGAACCCGAAGCGACATCTGAACCCGAAATAGAAGGGTGTGTGCCAAATAGCCATCCTGTTGCGAATGCGATTGCAGATGAATTTGATGTTGATGTGGCAGAAGTGATAGCCCTGCATTGTGCGGGTAACGGCTTTGGCAATATCGCCCGCGCTTATTTGTTGGTTTATGAACACGATTTTGGTGGCGATGTCGAATCGCTCCTCGCACAATCCCGCGATGGCGGATGGGGTGCAGTTTTGCGCGAAAGCGGTGTGCATCCGAGTGAATTGGCGGCGGGGCGTGTGATTAATGGTCGTAAGGGTGAGCAAGAAGGGGATGAAGAAGTTATCGAAACCAGCGCCACCCAACGCCAAAATAACGGCAACGGTCAAGGGAACGGTCAAGGCAATGGCAACGGTAACAACAATGGTAACGGGAACGGCAATGGCAACGGGAACGGCAATGGCAATGGTAACGGCAATGGCAATGGCAATGGCAACGGCAATGGGAACGGGAATGGCAATGGGCGTGGTGGCAAACCCTAATCGCTCCGCCTTTCGCCTGCCCATTTGATTGATGATACCTGTACGGACGCGGGTGGCTGACATACGCGCTTTGCGCTAGTCAGCCAGTACATCTCCAAAATGCTTATGACCTGTACGGGACGATTAGCACGCGAGTGCGTATATCGTCCCTCTGCCCCGCCATTTGCTCCAAAATAATTATGACCTGTACGGGACGCGGGTGGCTGACATACGGGCTTGCGCCCTAGTCAGCCAGTACATCCCCAAAATAATTATGACCTGTACGGGACGATTAGCACGCAGTGCGTATATCGTCCCTCTGCCCCGCCATTTGCTCCAAAATAATTATGACCTGTACGGGACACGGGTGGCTGACATACGGGCTTGCGCCCTAGTCAGCCAGTACAATTCTGCCTATTTGAAGGGGCTGTACTGGCTGACTAGCCCTTTAGGGCGTATGTCAGCCACCAGATACCACACGATTTCATCCACACAAACCGTCCGATTTCACCACACGATTTCATCCACACAAACCGCCCGATTTCATCCACACAAACCGCCCGATTTCACCACACAAACCGCCCGATTTCATCCACACAAACCGCCCGATTTCACCACACAAACCGCCCGATTTCATCCACACAAACCGCCCGATTTCACCACACAAAC
>CALDGT010000189.1 GCA_937942935.1 uncultured Chloroflexota bacterium
CAGCTAAAATGAGGGCGAGCATCCAAATACCCTCGGTTGTGAGGGGCAATTCATACGCCCATTGCCAACCGCCACCCCCGCGTAATGGCGGGTACACATCCCACGCCAAAGCACCTAAAAATATGATTGTGATGAGTAAGATAATTATTCGCATGGTCTGATTATAACTGCGATATAATAGTGTGTGCAGGGTGGCTACTTTATCCAACTTATTCAAGGAGTAATCATGGATACCCGTACATTTGACGAAATTTATGCCGATGTCCCGCCTCATCAACGCGAAGCACTCGCCGATTTCCGCAAAAATCATCCCCCACACACCATCACCTATAAAGGGGTGACATGGGAATATCTTGTTGCGGGAGATAAATCTCATCCACCATTGTTGTTATTGGTCGGTGGGTTGCGTGTGGCAGATGCGGCATACGAAAATATCCCCATGCTGGCAGATGAATTTTATGTGATTGCGCCTACTTATCCTTCTGTACAGACCATGCGTGAATTAGTAGATGGATTTTCGGCGATATTAGACGCAGAAGGCATTTCTAAGGCGCATGTCTTGGGTGGGTCAATGGGTGGCATGTTGGCGCAAGTATTTGTACGGCAACATCCAAAGTGGGTGGATAAATTGATTATTTCTACCACCACCCTACCCAATGTGGAATATGCACATAGTTATCTCACCGCGCTCGATATGATGCTCCCCTTGCCCGATGCAGAAGCCATGAGTGGCGCAAAAGCATGGATGATTGAGACGATTGACCCCAGTGATGAACAAGCCCTCATCACCCGCGCCTTTGTGGATGAATTGTATTCGCAACGCCTCACAAAAGCCGATTTGGTCAGCACACAAAAATGTCTTGTAGATTTTCATACCAATTATCACTTTACCCCACAAGATTTAGCCAATTGGACGGGGCATATTTATGTGTTGGAATCCGATGATGACGCGACATTTGATGAGGTTGTGCGGGCAAAGGTGCGCGAGTTGTATCCCAATGCGGTGCATTATGTGTTTCATGGGGCTGGTCATTCACCCGCCACCACCCAACGAGATTTGTATTTTCAGGTGGTGAAAGGATTTTTACATGGAATTCCCCATACAAGTTGATGAACACACCCTTTTACGCCCGTTTGCGATTAAAGAAGCAAGCACAATGTTCGCCCTCATTACCGAAAATCGGGCGCATTTAGATGCGTGGTTGCGCTGGTCTGGCAAAATTCAATCGGTTGCCGATACACAAGCACTCATCCAACGCTTTGCCGATAAATTGGCACAAAATGATGGTTTTCATGGCGGGTTATGGCAAGGCGATATATTGGTCGGTGGGTTGGTTTGTCATTATATCAATCGTGAAGGATATAAATCTGAGATTGGGTATTGGTTGGCAAAATCTGCTACGGGTGGGGGTATTATCACCAACGCCTGCAAAAAAGTGATTTCGGCACTCATCGCCGATGAAAAAATTCACCGCATCGAAATTCAGTGTATGGTCGGAAACAAACCCAGCCGCGCAGTTGCAGAACGACTCGGCTTTAGCTATGAGGGCATCAAACGCCAATCGGAATGGATAAATGGCGCATTTCAAGACCATGCCGTCTATTCTTTGTTGGCACATGAATGGGCAATCTGAACACGATGTATCGAAACCTTCACACTTTGTCGGTGTGTGTTATGGTATGATTGTGGTTATAAAATGACTTATTTTTGGATAAACGCTTATGAACAACCGTCAACAAAAATCCAACCCAGAAAACACATTGAATGTAGATGAGATGATTTCGCGCTTTAATTCGCCAGAGCAAAAGCGAATTGCCCTCCGCAAAGCCCTCAATACCCGTCCAGATGACACCTATCTCAAAAAAGGGATTGCCCAACTCACCAGCGCCCCAGAAATTCGCCGTTGTGCCACTCAGGGCATGTATATCAGTTATACCCGCGCCGATGAACTCTTTGCTTTTAATTTGCGTGAGGCACTACTTGGTCAAAATTTGCTTTCGTGGTTAGATATGACCGATGTAGATGAAGAAGAGGAATGGCATGTAGCAGTCAAAAACGCCATGCGCCGTAGTGGATTGATGTTGGCGGTGATGTCGCCAAGTGCGCTCAAAGACCCATCTGTGAATGCCGAGCGCGAATTTTTTGCAGAACAAGGCAAATTGGTTTTGCCTGTCATTCACAAGCGATGCGATATGAGCGCCACCCGTTATTGGCTCATGCCAATAGATTTTAGCCACGATTTTGATTTGGGCATTTATACCCTCACCCTGCTCTTGCGTGATAATTATGTCAAAAAATAGGGCAGACTGTTCTGCCCTATCTAATCCTTTATCCATTTTCAAACATCGGCACTAACCCACATGCTCCACGAGTTACCCCTTTGGTTTTATCTGCATAACCGCTAGTCAAGCCACTAACACGAATTCGGTATGTA
>CALDGT010000190.1 GCA_937942935.1 uncultured Chloroflexota bacterium
AATCTACCATCTTTTCCACATCTTGTTGCGAGAGTGGCGCAAAGATGATAATTTCGTCAATCCGATTCAAAAATTCGGGGCGGAATGTCTCGCGCATGGCTTTTTCGATTTTCTGATGGTCAGCGACCGCTTGGGTATCGGTTGGTTGAACAAATCCCAACGCCCCACCCTTGCGAGCAAATTCTGTCCCCAGATTGCTGGTCATAATGATGACTGTGTTGCGGAAATCCACGGTGCGACCTTGACCATCGGTCAGGCGACCATCTTCTAAAATTTGGAGCAACGCATTCCACACATCAGGATGTGCTTTTTCGATTTCATCAAACAAAATCACACGATACGGGCGACGGCGCACGGCTTCAGTGAGTTGTCCACCTTGTTCGTATCCCACATAACCGGGTGGCGCACCAAATAACCGACTCACAGTATGTTGTTCACGATATTCGCTCATATCAATGCGTACCATCGCATCTTCATCATCAAACATAAATTCCGCGAGGGCTTTGGCGAGTTCGGTTTTACCAACACCACTGCTCCCCAAAAAGATGAATGACCCAATGGGGCGTTTGGGGTCTTTTAGACCACTCCGCGCCCGCCGAATGGCATCGGAAATGGCTTCGACTGCTTTATCTTGCCCGATAACCCGTTGGTGCAAGGCATCTTCCATTCGCAATAATTTTTCGCTCTCGGTTTCGAGCATTTGTGTGACGGGTATTCCTGTCCATTGTGCGACCACAGTAGCAATATCATCATCTTCTACGACTTCATCCACTGTATTTTCTTGTTGCCAAATGTAGCGTTCACGGTCATATTCGCCTTCAAGTTGAATCCGTTGCATCTTAAAGTTGGCGGCAGATTCATAATCGCGTGCCATACTGGCGGCTTCTTCTTCGGTGATAAGGCGGTCTACAGCATCTTTCATCTCGCGCAAGCGGGGCGGAATACTGAATAAAGCAACGCGCACTTTGGCGGCGGCTTCGTCTAATAAATCAATGGCTTTATCGGGCAATTTTCGCCCTGTCACATAACGGTCAGAGAGGCGGACAGCGGCTTCGATTGCGCCATCAGTAATCGTAACACGGTGATGCGCTTCGTATCTATCGCGCAAACCATATAACATCTCGATGCTATCATCAATGCTGGGTTCATCCACATACACCGGCGCAAAACGGCGGTCTAATGCGCCATCTTTTTCGACATATTGGCGATACTCATCCAACGTGGTCGCGCCAATACATTGTAATTCACCTCTCGCAAGAGCAGGTTTCATCATATTGCCTGCATCAATCGCACCACCGCCAGCACCAGCACCTACCACCTGATGCAATTCATCTATAAACAAGATAATTTCACCTTGTGCATTTTGAACTTCTTCGATGGCGGCTTTTAGGCGTTCTTCAAATTCGCCTCTAAATCGGCTACCCGCCAACATACCGGGCAAATCGAGGCTAATCACGCGCTTGTTATGCAAAATTTCTGGGACATCATTGCTAATAATCCGTTGTGCAAGACCTTCGACAATCGCGGTCTTACCAACACCCGGTTCACCGATGAGGACAGGGTTATTTTTTGTGCGCCGACTGAGGATTTGTATCACGCGCAAAATTTCGGCATCACGCCCGACAACAGGGTCGAGTTTACCTTCCATCGCCATACGAGTGAGGTCACGGCTATATTTTTCGAGTGTACGATAACGGCTTTCGGCTTGTGGGTCAGTAACACGTTGCCCACCGCGCAAATCTTTGATGGTATCCATCACACGGTCACGAGTAATGCCGTTTTCCATCAAAATTTTTGCCACAGGTGTATTACGCTCAGATAAAATCGCCAAAAACATATGCTCGGTGCTGATATACTGGTCATTAAGGCGGTTTGCCTCTTCATTGGCGAGGTCAATCACCCGTTTTACACGCGGGGTAATGAACACCTGACCCTCTCCCCCACCATAAATGGTGGCTTTTGGGCTGGCTTGGAGGATATTATCTATCCGCGCACGGAGAAGGCTAATATCTACGGTCATGCGCTCTAATAATTGCGGAATCACACCGTCACTTTGCTCTAATAGCGCGAGTAGGATGTGTTCGGTATCTACTTGGTTATGCCCATAGCGTTGCAAAATTTCATAAGCGCGGGCGGCGGCATCTTGGGCGCGTTCTGTAAATCGGTCAAAGCGTATCATAAATTATCTCAATCTCTTATCTCTGGACATGATTTATCATGTCCCTACCATCACCTTAATTGTATCCTGATTTTCCATTTACTGCTTCTGAATCTCATCATACCCAAGTTGTATAAGAAATATGTTCACAACCCGTAAAAAATTTTGTAGAACTTTATCCGTTAATCCTTTGTTATAATGAGGCTATGTTATCGGATGCTTAAAAAAGGTTGGATAAAATGATGATGATGAAAAGCAAAAATGCGCGGTTATTATTGGGGATTAGTGGATTTATTTTGTTATTGGGAATTGTGGCTATAGTGGTGTTATCGAATCGGACGATGACCGATAACGATTATATCAATGACCTTGTGCCTGCCAGCA
>CALDGT010000191.1 GCA_937942935.1 uncultured Chloroflexota bacterium
TCGAAGCAGGGCAACAAACCCGCCTGCGCGAATTGTTGCTGGATTATCGGTTCTTAGAAGCGAAACTGAATGCCACTGATGTGAGTGCATTGATAGAAGATTGTAGGTCGTTGTTGTCACATGGCAAAGATGAGCCTATCCGCCTGATTCAATCGGCATTGCAAATGTCGAGTCATGTGCTGGATAAGGACAAAAAGGCACTCGCACACCAGTTGGCAGGGCGTTTGATGCACTACTACACCAAAATAGATGAAATCCGCGCCTCTTTAGATGTTGTGATGAAAACCCCAAATAATCTGTTTCCACTTAATCCTGATAGCAAATATGACATTATGAACCCCGCAGGCGGGATGTTGCTCCGCACGTTGGCGGGGCATACGGATATTGTGAATGGCGCGGTGCAATTGCGCGATGGTCGGATTTTGTCGTGGAGTAAGGATAATACCCTGCGTTTGTGGCAACCCAATGGAACACCTATAGTGGCTCTGACAAGGCACACAGATAGCGTGTGGGGTGCAATTGAATTGAAAGATGGGCGATTGCTCTCATGGAGTGCGGATAAGACCCTGCGTTTATGGGATTTGGATGGAGCATTTATTACATCAATGACGGGGCATACGAATCATGTGCGTGGCGCAATTCAATTGACGGATGGTCGGATTTTATCATGGAGTGGGGGTGGAACTCTTCATTTGTGGAGTAAGGATGGGGTATTTATCATGATAATAATTGATAAAATGATTTTTAATGAAGTGCAAGTACAATTGCAGGATGAGCGAATCTGGTCATGGGGTCGTGGTAGACACCTTTATCTGTGGGTATTGGATAGTAGTGGTGATTTAATTAAAGAGTGGTACAGGTACGAGTTTGATATTTTTCACCTATATCCCTTAGCAGATGGGCGACTATTGACGTGGAACGATGGTCTGTCATGGACTGGCGAGCCATATACCTTTGATATAGATTATAATCTGCGCTTATTGGATAGAAATGAGAAATCTATTACTACTATAACAGGACATACAGACAGGGTGATTGGTGCAATTCAATTATCAGATGGGCGGTTGTTATCGTGGAGTCAGGATTCTACTCTTCGTTTGTGGAATGAAGACGGTAGTATACCATTAGCTACACTAACAGGACATACAAGTGAAATATATGGTGTAATCGAACTGAGTGATGGACGGTTATTATCGTGGAGTAAAGATTCTACTCTTCGTTTATGGAGCAAGGACGGTAGTATGCCATTAGCCACGCTATCGGGACATACAAATGATATATATGGTGTAATCGAACTGAGTGATGGACGGTTATTATCGTGGAGTAAAGATTCTACTCTTCGCCTCTGGGATGGAGGTGGCAATCACATAACAATACTAAAAGGACATACAAAAAGTGTACATGGTACAATCAAACTAAATAATGGAAGGGTGTTGTCGTGGAGTGAAGATTCTACTCTTCGCCTCTGGGATGCGAATCAGCCAGAAATAGTGACACTAACAGAACATAAGAGAGGTGTGAATAACATAATCGAATTGAGCGATGGACGCTTGTTGTCGTGGAGTCGGGATAATACCCTGCGCTTATGGCAACCCGATGGCACACCAATAGCCACACTGACCGGGCATACGGATAGGGTGAATGGCGCGGTGCAGTTGGCAGATGGACGGATTTTGTCGTGGGGTTCTGATACTTATAGAAAAAATCCAGAAATGCGCTTATGGGATACGGACGGCACGCCATTAGATGTGTTGGAACAATATTATGACAGTGGCAACCGCGAAATCATCGGCGCGTGGGCAAAAAAATACGGTTACACATTAGATGATTTTTATCCGCGCGAAAATAAACAAAACACTTTCATGGCGGGAGGGCATGTGCAATGGAAGTATGATAGCACAGATTTAATCATCACTGACCCGCAAACAGGCGCAAAGGTTTATACCTTTTATGGCGATGCGCCGTTTTCGGGTGGGGTGGTTGTGTTGGACGGTGGTCGTATCATCGTGGCGGGGGATAGTATTGGTCGGGTGTTATTCTTGCGCTGGGTGGGGGAAGATGGGGTATAATGTAAAAAAATGAAAAGGGATGAATTCATGGCGATTATTGAATTGCCTGTAGATGAAGCGGTTGTGCCGATTTATACCTCTATCCCTGAAGAATATCGGCACAAAATTGGGCTAATGGTATCACTCTGGCTAAAGGAATTACATGGCAATTCGCCAGAACGGTTACTCGCTCTCATGAGTCAAATCGGCGAAAACGCCCAATCTCGTGGGTTAACGCCAGAAATCTTGGATGAGTTACTAGATGATGACGATAAGACCATTCGCAAGGAATTCCTAGAGGGATGGCATCAGGTTATGACCAATACGCCGACCCGCTCAATCTGGGATGTACTCGATGAGATTAGCAACGAAGAAGGGTAATGATGATGACCCCACTAGAACAAGAAATATTAGATAAATTACGCCAACTTGACCAAACAGGTCAGCAACAGGTGTTGAATTTTGTGCGTCAATTACCGACCCCGCGTGGTGTGGATGGTGCATCACTATTGAAATATTTTGGGCGTATCCCTGCCGATGACCTCGCCAAAATGGAAGAAGCTATTGCAATGTCCCCGCAAGAATGGACGGCTTTCATTAACGAAACATACGGTTCATTAGCCGATGACCCCATAGAGTGTGAGTGAGAGCCAAGATACTATAGTGAGATGATTTTAATTTTGTCATTAAAGCGTTTGAAATCACTCACATTCATAGTGAGTAAAGTATCAATTTGATTTGCAAGCATCGTTGCAACCAAATTCGCATCATGTATTTGTTTGCCAAGTGTGGGGTAAGTTTTGAGTAACTGAAAAAGATGGTTTGTAACAGCGACAGTCTCATCGGCAACTCGAAATAAGGATGTAATAATTTCCATCTGATTCATAACCTGTGAGATAGTCAATGCAGGGTTTAAGTTATTGGGGTGTGTCGCTTGTACAATATATTCACGGATAACTTGGCGATTAATACATAGTTCAACACTACTACCCCACATCCTTTGAACCAACTCTTCAGCTTCGGTATGCCGATTCATGCGGGGAATCATCGCACGTAGCAAAATATTTGTATCTACAAAGGCTTTAGCGACCATCATCACCATACCAATCCTCACGGCGAATGGACGGCTCTTGAATAACCTCAACATCAATCTGAACAGAACGCAACAATTTCATCTTCTCCTGAACAGATAACTCACGTTTCTTGGTGGCTTCTAGCAAATGTGCAATGAGTTCTGTTTGTTCAATCGGCGTGAGATTATCCACCAGATGCACAATTTCCTGAAAGGTCATATCCGACATTCTCAAAATACTCCTATTCCTCTTTTTACCCCATTATACTCGAATATCGGCGCGAATAGGCACACCAGCCGATGTGCCTCTGCCCGCTACTAATCCTCATGCAATTCATCCTCAACCAGCCCTGCCCCATCATCATGGATACCACAGCCATCGCGCACATTGACCCAACCCCGCGCCACAAAACTGTTATAAATATTCCCCACCGCGCCTGCCGCTTCCGTATGCCCTGCATCGCGCAAACGGGCGATATAACGGTCAAAAATCAGCGCCATCGAATCATCAGGATACACCCGCACAGGTGGGACTGACTTATCGGCACACACACCCGTCCGCGCCTTGCGTCCCTTAATCGGCTCATGGCTCATATCCGCCAACACCTGCTCCAACACAAACAATGATGCCTGATTCTCGCTGGCTTGGTCGTCTGCCAATTTGCCCACGATGTCGCGCCATTTGTATTGGGACATGCTCGGTATGCTGTTGAAGGCGCGTAAGGCGATGCGTTGGCGGTTTTTATCCAAGTCAATAATCCCCACCGCAAAATTCACGGGGAATTGCCCAATTTTCACATAATGCTGGATGTCGTCCGCGAGTCGCAACAACGACAACATCTTTTCGATATGGCGGGCATTCTTCCCT
>CALDGT010000192.1 GCA_937942935.1 uncultured Chloroflexota bacterium
TGGGGGAAAAAAAACCACCACATCAAAAAAAAAGGGAAAATCGAAAGGGTTAAAATGGAAAAAAAAGAGGGGGGGGGGGGGGGGGGGGTTGTGGCAAAGACGCCATCATTAGCGACTTCGACCACATCCTCTTGATTATTCATAGCAATAAGTTGTTTGAGTTCAATATCGCTCCGCATTGTTGGGGCGACCACTCGTTGAATACCCGCCACCACAAGCGCCATTTCGATGCTTAAAATCATCATTGTTAGGGCATTATCGCGCCGAAAGCGGGCTAAGTCTCGTTCTAATTCAAATCGTGTTGAACGCACATCAAATTGTGCCGCTCGCCAACGCGACCAGAAGATAAGGATTCCCACGCCGATGAGGATATATAAGCCTATGGCGATTTGTTCGATGAGAAAAACGATATTGCTCACAACCTTATAACCTCTCTACTACACCTTTCAGAATGGCGATGAGTTTGGGGACAATAATGCGCCCAACCTCTAATACCTCTTCATGATTGGTTTCATAATCGGTATTCAAATTGTCTATGACCATATTGGTGATAGACGAAAATGCCAAGACTTTCATACCCATGTGACGTGCCACGACCACTTCATGCACAGTAGACATGCCAACCGCATCTCCACCGACCATACGAAGCATTCTGGCTTCTGCTGGTGTTTCATAGGTTGGTCCGCCCAAGCAACAATAAACACCTTCTTGGAGAGGAATATGATTGGCTTTTGCGACTTCGTGTGTCAATTGACGC
Organism: uncultured Chloroflexota bacterium; assembly: GCA_937942935.1. Classification (GTDB taxonomy): domain Bacteria; phylum Chloroflexota; class Anaerolineae; order Aggregatilineales; family Phototrophicaceae. The sequence continues at coordinate 758 of CALDGT010000192.1, forward strand.
AGGGCGCGGTCATATGTTTGGACGAGTCCAACGAAACGAGGACCCAATTCATCATCATTTGGTCCCGCCAGAGGGCTTAACCCAACAAACCCCACCAGATTGATGTGGTCATTGAGCATCATCACATCGCCCGCCTTAAAACTGGTATTTAGTCCACCTGCGGCATTGGTGAGGATGACTGTTTGAATGCCTAAAAAGTGCATGACGCGGATGGGGAAGGTGACTTGCTGAAGGTTATATCCTTCATAAAAGTGCGCCCGCCCTTTTTGGACAGCAACTACTTTGCCACCGAGTTTTCCGATGATTAACTCGCCACTATGCCCGTGCACTGTGGAGGTTGGAAAATGGGGAATAGCAGAGTAGGGAATGACCACGCGGTCTTCTAACATATCTGCTAATCCACCCAACCCAGAACCAAGCACCAAGCCAATGGTTGGTTTTGCATCTGTAAATTTGCGGATGGCGGTAACAGCTTCTTCATAATGAGTGTGCGTGTACAAAAAACACCTCTCTTGATAAATGATTTTATCCAAATAATGGTCTAATG
>CALDGT010000193.1 GCA_937942935.1 uncultured Chloroflexota bacterium
GAAGTTCGCTATCATTTCGCATATCACAAATCATATCCCAGTGAACCGCACTCTTATTCACACTCCCTGTTTCGGGGTATCCCATACCAACCGCCATGTGAATTGTGCCACCGATTTTTTCATCGAATAAAATATTGCCCGTGAATTTATTGATACCAAAATTTGTGCCAATGGCAAATTCGCCCAAATATCGCGCACCCGCATCGGTATTCAATTGGGCTTGGAGCAATTCATCATTTTGCTCCGCTTTGGCAGAGACAACCTTCCCCGCCTCAAATTTGAGTTCAATACCACTCACTGCACGCCCACCGACAATCGAGGGATAACTAAAGCGCACCCATCCATTGACCGAATCTTCTACGGGTCCTGTAAAAATTTCGCCACTAGGCATATTGCTCTTACCATCACTATTAATAAATGTACGCCCTGCAATACTCAACGATAAATCAATATGCGGACCCTTGAGGACAACTTGTTTTTTGCCCGCCAACCAATCCACCTTGCTTTGTTGCATCACCGAGATTTTATTCCATTCGGCAACTGGGTCTTCTTTATCACAGAATGTCGCACCATAGACAAAATCTTCATACTCCTCAAGGCTCATATTGGCTTCTTGGGCGCTAGAATCGGTGGGATACCATGTCCCAACCCAACGAAATTCGCCTTTTGCCGCCCGACTAAGCCGATTATCCAACCATGTACGCCGAGCCGCCGCAATTTGTTGCACCCGTGCGCCACTAATAGTCGTCATGGCGCGGGTATTCATGGATGACCCCACACGGATATAAGCATCGGCTTTATCAATGTATTGTGTCATAGTCGGGTCGAGCCAATTGATTTGGTCGTCATTTGCCTCGCGTGTAAAAAGGCGTGTCATGGTCTCATCGCTCAAAAACACAGTCGGATTCCCACCTGCACGTACCACTTCTGCAAATACTTCCCGCAAAATAGGCAATGTAGCAACATCCCCCAAAATTCCCACCCAATCTCCTTTTTTGACTTGTGTGCAATAATTGACCAGTACCTTTGCGAGTCGTTTCATCCGAACATCAGACATTATGTTTTATCCTTTTACAGATGGTCAAAATCATTTTGGTTGTTATTAGAACAAAAAATATCACAAAATGCAAACGATGGTATAATCAATGGTATTGAGCAGAGAGGATATAACCATGTCTGATAATGTTATCATACCAGATGAAAAAGTTTATGTTTCGGCAGAAGACTATTTAGAAAAATATGCCGATAAACATTATGAATGGGTCAATGGGGAGGTTATTGAAATGGCACCTGTTGAAGATAGTCACAATACATTAACAGGCTATTTATATATGCTTATTCTGGGTTATCTTGAACTAAATCCAATAGGGATTGTACGCTATGACCCATTTGTGATGAAATTAGAAACAATGAAAGCCTATCGTCAGCCCGATTTACAAATCATTTTAGGTGATAATCTCAAAAATTATACAAAGACTGCCATGTTAGGTGCGGCTGATATTTGCATTGAGGTTGTATCCCTTGCCAGTGTCATCACCGATTATGACATCAAATTTGATGAATATGAAAAAGGCGGTGTGAAAGAATATTGGATTATTGACCCCAAACGCCGTATTGTAAATTTTCATCGCCTCAATGCACAAGGATTTTATGAGGCAATCAACACACCATCTACTGTTTATACAACACCACTACTGCCCCAATTTGTGTTTGATGTTGCCATTTTATGGCGCGATAAATTGCCCGCCACACTCGAAACAGGTGATATTGTGCGGGCAATGTTCAAAAAAGATTAATCGGCTTTTATCGTCTGCCATTGGACGGGTATATTTGCAGGATACCGAATCTCTTTTGCACCGAGCCAAGCCCCTAATCCTTCTATGTTTTGGCGAATGGCATGGATGGTATCGGCATCATCAGGTGCATCTGGTTCTGCATAAATGGCATTGATAGTGAATATCCCCGCTTTTCTATCTATAACAGGGTCAATACGACCAATGAATTTATCCCCTCGCAAAATGGGCAACACATAATATCCGTATTGTCGTTTGGCTTGGGGGGTATAAATTTCTATCCGATACAAAAATTTGAATAATTCTTCAGTGCGATTGCGGTCACATATCAAATTATCAAATGGCGATAGTAACACCGTCTTAGGAGCAAATCCCCCTTTTTCGAGAGCTTCAAGCAATCCCAAATCATCTGCATGAAGATAATATGCCCCTTTCATTTCGGTTGTACCATCCATCAATTTGACAGGAATTACAAGCCCATCATGCACCAAATTTTTTAGGATGGCTTCAATATTAGGATACCGCCTGCGCGTAAAATGGGCTTTGATATGCTTGATTGTCCCAATCCCCAACGCTTTAATTGCTTTTTGCAATGCCACTGTAACCACTTCTGTTTCGGTTAATACCTGTTTAGGCGCATTTTCTGGCAGGCATCGCTCCATCAAATCCCACCAACGCTGATTTCCCTCACGCTTAGAAACTGAGATTTTTCCCTTATGCCATAAATAATCGAGCATCTTGTTGAGGATAGAATCACCAGTCCAACCCGATGACACACCGCCTTTTCCATGCGATTCAAATGCACGGGATGGCAACGCCCCTTCATTTTGAAACCGCGATAAAATCTCATTTTGGAGTTTAGCCCCTTTTTCGCCTAATTCGCTTAACCATGTGTTGATATATTCACCCCAATTCCCTGTACGCGGATACGCATCCATCCAATGGCGATAAATTGGATAATCGGATGATAACACCAATGAGGCTTCGTGCGCCCAATATTCAAACATCTGCTTTTCTGTGTAAATAAAGTGCGAAAGCGCCTGTTTATCGTAATTGCCCACCCTACTCCACATCACAATCTGGTGACTTTTAGCGACTGCGCTAATCGGGTCTAATTGCAAACACCCAATAGAAGCTAATATCTCTGCAAATGTTGGGTTTGGGGCATGATATAAATATTGCTTGGTGATGGCAAGGTGGCGTAAATGTGTGAGTTGAACAGGACGCGAAGTGGTCATCTTTTTATCCTTTAGGGTTGTAGATTAGTTTTATTATTGTAGTACAAAAGTTCTATTTTGTCAACTCATTTAATGCAGGTTAGCGAAATTGGCGTTATAATCGAATCAGGCATTAATTATCTTCAAAAGGAAAACCTATGACCTTAGAAATGTTACCAAGAACATCATTTGCAACGACCACACGCGGACTAGACCGCAATAGCCCCCCAATGAAACTGTTTGAAAAAGCTAAAAAATATGGTATTTGGAATCCAAGCGAAATAGATTTTTCTCAAGATAAAAAAGACTGGCAATCACTTAAATCAGATGAACAAGAAATTTTATTGCATTTAACCTCTATTTTCCAAGCAGGCGAAGAAGCTGTCACACTCGATTTACTGCCCCTCATCATGACCATTGCCAAAGAAGGACGCATTGAAGAAGAAATGTTCCTGACCACCTTTTTGTGGGAAGAAGCCAAGCATGTAGACTTTTTCAATCGGTTTTTCAACGAAGTAGCAGGTGTGGATGCCAGCAATTTGAGCCGTTTTCATCAGGATAGCTATAAATCCATTTTTTATGAAGCATTGCCCACCGCGCTAAATCGGCTCACGGTTGACCAATCACCAGAAGCACAAGTGATAGCATCTGTCACCTATAATATGATTGTCGAAGGGGTTTTAGCAGAGACAGGGTATCATAGTTACTACACTGTTTTGCGAAATAATAACCTCATGCCTGCAACTTGCTCCGCAGTGGACAAACTCAAACAAGATGAATCACGGCATATTGCATACGGCATCTTCCTCATCTCTCGTCTTGTTGCACAAAATCCAAAATTGTGGGATGTCGCCGAAACCACCATGAATACATTACTCATGCCCGCGCTAGGGGTCATCACGGAGGCATTTTCGTTATATGACCCAGTACCATTTGGGCTACAATTAGACGAATTCACAGCATTTGCGACCATGCAATTCCAAAAACGATTCATGCGGATTGCTGGCTCACAAGGCGCATCGCTGGATGATGTGTATACTGTAACCCACAGCGCCATTGATAGTGAAGATGCCTAAGAACATCATTGTGGGGCATGAGCGAGTTCTAATGCCCCACATGGAAACGTTTCTCATAGATTGCTTAGGCAAATTGCCTAACAGGGATTGACAGATTAACCACCCCATGCTAACATATACCTTACGTGCGGGGTAGAGCAGTGGCAGCTCGTCAGGCTCATAACCTGAAGGTCGGAAGTTCGAATCCTCCCCCCGCAACTTTTTATTTCTCTTAAAAACTTGGTGATATAGCTCAGTTGGTTAGAGCGACGCACTCATAATGCGTAGGTCGTTGGTTCAAGTCCAACTATCACCACATATTACAAAACACCAAAAACTCCCCTAGTGGGAGTTTTTGCGTTATAATGGGTTCATCGCTAATTCAATCATAGTGGGGTAAACATCATGGTTATTAAACGAGAAATCCGCGAGAAAGCCCGTCAATTACGCACACAAGGCATTTCAATCATCGAAATTGCCAAAGAACTGAGTGTTGCAAAAAGTTCTGTAAGTACATGGGTTCGTGATATTGAACTCACATCCGCCCAAATTGAAACTCTCAAGCAAAATCAACATCGCACACCTGCACAGCTCAAAGGCTCAAAGGCGAATTACGAAAAAGCGCTGGCGCAACGCAAATTATGGCAAGAAGAAGGTCGGGTTAAAGCGCGTGAGAAGCGAGAGTTACATCAAGTAGGGTGTATGTTGTACTGGGCAGAAGGGTCTAAAGGTCGAAATAATATCATGTTCACCAATTCAGACCCAGAAATGATGAAACTCTTCATCCGATTTTTACGTGAAGAACTTCATGTTCCAGAAGAAAATTTTATGGTCGTTCTCCATTGTCACACCCACGATAAAAAAGAATGGGAACGTATCACCGATTATTGGTTGGGGTTATTAGGGCTGACAAAAAGAAATATGCGAAATATCAATGTCAAACAAGGCAGTGATAGTCGAAAAAATCGGCTTCATAATGGCATTTGTACATTGCGGGTTTATAGCACCCAAATCGCTATGCACATTTATGGCGCGATTCAAGAATATGGTGGGTTTGACCGCCCAGAATGGTTATTCTAGCCACGCTTTCCACGCAAAATACGCACTACCAGCCATGCACCTAATACCCAATTCACCCACACCAAATCAATCGCCATTGGTGGCGGGGTTGGCTCGGTTGTTGGGTCAAATGTCACCAGCGTGAATTTATCTTTATTGGCTAAAAATGCTTCTTGGGTGATGGGAATTTCCATCGAATTCATCCACCAACGCATAATAGGGTCATGCTGGCAGTGTTGGAATGCAACGATAAAATCTGCCTCTTCTGTGACCACCCTACCCTGCACCGATTCTATCCCATACGCCGATTGTAAGGTGACATTTGGATATTTGGTCATATTCTTCAGCCAGTCGGCTTGATGCCCCCACCCACTGATAATATATTTTCGTTCTCGCCCACCAAAAAATTGCAATGGGGTATGACGTGGCAAGCCCGATTTACGCCCTGTGGTGGTGAGGATGAGCATCCACCGACCTAGCAAAAATCCATATCCCATACGCCAACCATACATCGGCATTTTGAAAAACCACTTGAGAAATCCTTTTTGAGGATGTTTGATAGGGGCATTGGCTTGTGGGGTTGTAATCATGATACACTCCAAACTTTTTTACATTTTTCTGATTATATCCCATTTGTGAAAATTACCACAACAGCAATCTGCACAAAGAAAAAGCATATACTATAAACATCGCTAATTGACTTCACGAAAGGATGGCACAATGCGGTATCGCAATTTTGGGATTCTCATCACAATTTTAATCGTCAGTCTATGCACAACACTATCGGCACAAGAAACACCAACTACACGCCCGTTCCGCATGGGGTTTACCCCATTTCCGTATGATATTTCGTTTGAAGCAGTAGATTATAGCTATACCACCGTTTTCGCAGAGGGCGACCTCATTATGCACCATTTCGATTCGGGTGTCCCTTGGGTTGAGGCTTTAGAAGGCACAATCTCTCAACATTTACAAGATGATTGGAATTATCGCCTGCTTCGCACACCAGAGAACCACCCCGTTTTCTTATCACTCACACCGATTAATTTTGACAGAAACGGATTGGCACTCTATCACGGCACAGCCGAAGACCAACCCCTGCCCGCGCCATGGGATACTTACTCCTTCAACCATCCCGATGTAAAGACCGCTTATTTCAATTATGTAGAGCAAGCCATCACATTTTTCTCCCCAGATTATGTAAATATTGGCATTGAAGCTAATTTATTGATGAAAATAAGTCCCCATGTTTGGGATGACTATATGGAACTCCACCGCGAGACCTATATTCACCTCAAAGAATTGCATCCCGATTTGCCCATATTTGTGAGCATGACGGGGATAGATTTATTAGATGGCTATACCGATGTCAATCATCAAGACCAATTACAAGCATTCCGTGATTTGATAGATTACACCGATATTTTTGCCCTTTCGATGTATCCCTATATGACCAAGTATATGAGCAACGAAGTCCCACAAGATATGTATGATTTATTGGCAGAATGGACAGATAAACCAATGGCAATATCAGAAACAGGGTATCCTGCCCAAGATTTTGGGATTTATGTGGGGGATATACGGGTGCAATTTTTCTCGGATGAAACCAAACAAGCTGATTACATTCAATTTTTATTGGATGAAGCCTATCAGCACAACTTTGTATTTGTGGTGAATTTTGTATTGCGCGATTATGATGCTTTGTGGGAAAAAATAGGAGCGCGTGAAGATTTGACCATTGCATGGCGCGATACAGGTTTATTTGATGAAAATGGAAATGAACGCCCTGCCCTATCTATTTGGCGAGATTGGCTCAATATGCCTTACCAAAAACCGAATTAATACCATTTGGGCGGATTCACCATCCGCCCAATCTCATTGTTTATTCTACGGTCACACTTTTTGCCAAATTACGCGGTTGGTCAACATCTGCCCCGCGCCAAACAGCAATGTGATATGCCAGCAATTGCAACGGCACAACCGCGACCACTGGGCTTAATAACGGTGGACATTTGGGGACATAAATTACATGGTCAGCTTTTTGTGCCATGAGCATATCGCCTTCTGTTGCAACCGCAATCACAATTGCGCCACGCGCCTTTGCCTGCTCCACTTGCGAGAGCATCTTGTCGTATAACTCATCTTGAAGGGTGATTGCCAGCACAGGCATATCTTCGTCAATAAGCGCGATGGGTCCATGTTTCATCTCGCCTGCGGGGTAGCCTTCGGCATGAATGTAACTAATTTCTTTCAGTTTGAGCGCCCCTTCTAAGGCAATTGGATAATTAATTCCGCGCCCCAAAAACAAGAAATCGGTATAGTGATGGAGCAACCCTGCCAATTCATGGATACGTTTATCTTGTTCCATCACCTTGCCCATTAAAGCAGGCAATTTGGAGACATCTTGCACCAA
>CALDGT010000194.1 GCA_937942935.1 uncultured Chloroflexota bacterium
TCATCAATTAAGTCTTCCAAACGGTCTACTAAATGTTGAATATCCATAAAAACTTCCCTTTCTACAATTTGACAGGCTTATGATGACCTGTTATTGAGTTCTGCATAACGATGAATAAGCGCCTGATGAACAAATGCTGGCACCATAGATGAAACATCACCACCTAATTCTGCCACTTCGCGCACTGTGCTTGAACTAATATGCACATAACGCTCATCGCTAATAATCGAAACAGTTTCAACATCAGGGGCTAATTTGCGATTTGCCAGCGCCATCCGAAATTCAAACTCAAAATCAGAGAACACGCGCAAGCCACGCACCAATACACTAGCACCAACTGACTTAACGTAGTTTACTACCAAACCCGAAAAAAGTGCAACTCGAATGTTAGAATAGTCAGTAAAGGCTTGTTGAGCCAATTCTAAACGTTGCTGTGGGCTGAATAATAATTGTTTTTTGGGTTTATCATAAATGGCGATAATCACCTCATCAAATATCTTAGAGGCGCGTACCGCAATATCTATATGACCATAATGAATCGGGTCTAATGTGGCAGGATATACCGCCTTTTGTTTCATTGAAATAATCTCCAATTTTTTATGTATTGCACATGATCTCATCTTGGATGAAATCTCATTGAGATAAGAAGATGTTTTTATGCACATCCTAACAAATAAACGAGCTAGTGTTATATTTTACGCCTTTTTGTTATTTCCTGCCACAACAAAAACGCGGAAACATCAGGAGGAGGTATGTTCCCGCGTTCTTGTTCAGTTATCCACCCGCATACAAGAATTATCCGCGCAAAGGTGGCGCAATTTTCACAAAATGTTCGGTTGGGTGATGCAACAATTCATATAAATGTTGTGTTGCATCCGCCTGATTATTGACTTCTAGGGTTTGAATATATTTCTTGAGCAATTCGGTGACATCATCAACACCTTGTTCATCTAATGAAGAGACAACCACCGTTGCGCCCTCTGCCAAACGACGTTCAATAGCGCGAATGGTCAAACCCATTTCGGGTTGCACCCGTTGATAAATCACACCGCCACTCATGCCTGCACACATCCAAGGACCGGGGTCGCCCAAAACCAGCGCCCGCCCAGAGGTCATATATTCAAACGCATACCCTTTAAGATTAGCACGCACAGCCAAGCATCCGTCTTCGTCGCGCAATGGGGCTTCGATTTCACCACCAAAAATCACATCTGCCCCACTGAGGCGGATGCACGCACGGGTATCTGCATTGCCTTGTACGATGAAGAATCCGCCTTGTGCGCCATAACCAAAGCTCTTGCCGACACTACCATCTACACGCACACCATTATGGTTCAGCCCTTTAAGGATGGTGACAGTACCAGCATGAGCGCATTTTGCGACACCATCTTGTGCGCCACCTTCAACTAAGACATCAATAGGGTCATCCATAAAGGCGGCTAACCCATTACCCGGCACAGCCGAGTTACTAAAGCTGAGGTGAATGGCTTCGATTTCGACAGAATGGCGTAATTCGCCACGCGCCAACGCGCCAGAAAGATGTGTCCCTAATGCTCTGTCCATCGCCATGACTTGTTCATCATCATAGGTCATTTCGGCATCGCCACGCGCCAAGCAATCTGCTACAACGCCTGTAATTTGTTTGCTGAGGGTATTGCGCGGACGGGTCAAACGACGACCACCTTGCAATTGTTGCTTTTTAGTGACAGGTGGCACACGTTTGAGCAATGTGGTCAGGTCAATATGTTCGTGCATAGCAACTTGCTCTAACAAATCGGCACGCCCAACAACATCTTGAGCGCAAGTGAATCCGAGCAATGCGACAGTGCGTTTTATATCTTCTGCCAGCATATTAAACACATTAACAATGCCATCAGATGAGCCTTTTTCTTCAAATGGGCGGAAAGATTTGAAATTTTTGAGGGTGGCTTCTTCGCGGGTTTTGACATGTGTCGTGATACCCACATGGCATGTGCCATCATGACATCCACGACAAATGGTACAACCCACAGCGACCATCGCCATTGTGCCAAACCCAACCCGATTCGCACCTAAGCACATCATCTTGACGGCATCGCGCCCACTTTTCATCCCACCATCACACCATAATTCGACTTCTTCACGCAAGCCACTTTCGATGAGCGCCCGATGCGCCAACCACACACCTACTTCGGCGGGCATCCCAACATGACGAAGTGAATGAGCGCGTGCCGCGCCAGTCCCGCCATCATAGCCTGTGATATTGATAATATCTGCACCTGCCTTTGCCACGCCGACGGCGATAATCCCAACACCGGGTACAACTGGAATTTTTACCGATACTCGTGCATATGGATTCGCTGTTTTGAGTTCATCAATCAATTGAGCGAGGTCTTCAATCGAATAGAGGTCATGATTATTGCTTGGCGAGATGAGGTCTACACCAGGTGTTGTATGACGGGCGGCGGCGACCTGTTCGGTCACTTTATAACCGGGCAAGTGACCACCTTCACCGGGTTTCGCGCCCTGCCCAATTTTGATTTCGAGCAAATTGCAAGAGTTCAAGAATTCGATATTCACGCCAAACCGCGCCGAGGCAATTTGTTGACCGCGATTACGGGGATATTTGCCCATAATATCGCTCAATTCGCCACCTTCACCATTCACACAGATGATATTGAGCCGATACGCCGCTTCTGCGTATGCTTTATAGCTCAATTCACCTTGCGACCCAAACGACATCGCACCAATGATAATCGGCATGGCATGTTCGCCCACCGAAATATCCACCATAGACGGGTCTATTGGCTTGGGCGATGTTTTGAAGCCCAAAATATGGCGAATCGCAACAGGGTTTTTCTGCTCTAGTGCGAGCATGGCTTCGTTATATTCATCTAAATTGCTTTCGCCCTGCGCGACATCTTCAATTTTCTTCCACACCTTTGGATACAAACGGTCTGGATTTTCGAGCTTGCTCCGTTTTTCGCCTCTAAATTCGGCGGCGCGTTCTTCTGCATCTTCTTGAATATCTGACCAAGTAAGCCCACGTCCTTCTGACCCAAAGTAATTCGGCGTACCAAAAATTGCCGCCACACCTTTGGATAAGCCAATGGAGCTAAAGCTATGCCCATAACCACGTAATTCATGACATCCGATGGTGGATGTGATTTTTTCTAAGCCAGAATTGATAGTCTTGATGGTATTGGTCGTGCGTTTGATAATTTCTTCTGAAGATGGTGTATCGGTAGAACGGGGCGCAATTCCCAATGCTACTGCATAAAACGCATAGGGTACAATCGCATTCGCGCCCAAGCTAATCGCCATCGCCATATCATGCAAATCGCGCAATGCGCCAGAGCGCAACACAATCCCCGCACGACGGCGCAAACTGACACCCGCATCGGCATGGCGTAAGGCTTTATCTAATGCCGCCACCACTAATAAGGGGTCAATCCAAAAGCAATCGCCTGCATAAACAGGGGTATCATCCAAAACGATGAGCATCGCCCCATCGCGCACTGCATCTACTGCCGTTTGTTGAAGGCGTTCTAAGGCACTTTCGATTGTTTCTTCACGCGAGGCATTCATCGGCAAGTAAAACGCATATTCGCCAAATTCTGCAACGACATCTTCTAAGGTTTTTGTGCCAAGTTTATCGGCGACAATCCGTAAATCAGCAAGATTACCCAAATCAGGATGCCCACCGACCAATAAGGGGGTATCGAGTTCCATGAGAATATCGTCATCTTGGAGGGTCTCCCCCATCGCAGGACGCACACCCAACACCATTCGCATGGAGAATTGTGCGCGTTCCCGTTCACGGTCAATGGCGGGATTGGTCACCACAGCAACCGTTTCTTTGAAATAATCGGCGAGGTTGGTGCGTTTTTGGCTGAGTGCGCCCAAAGGACCATCCCACCCCAATGAGCCGATAGTTTCTTTTTTAGTAATTGCCATAGATTCAATCAGTTCGGTGTGATAGCGTTCCCAACCGAGTGATGCCATGGTGTTGGTATTCACAGGATTTGAGCGTGTGCGCCACGCATAATCGGTTTTAGTATTCACAGGAGCGATGCTGGTCGGCGCATATGTCATGACCGATTCGCGCCCATCACCAAATGGCATGGGTGGCGGGACATTCGCAGGGGGTGTAGATAAGGACGCGGTTGCGCCCGCATAAATGCGTCTGCCATTGCCTTTATTTGGGACACGTTCACGATAACGCGATAAAACATGCTTTTGGATGGCAGGATATTCTAAAACTTCAATCGAATGACCCGTATTGATTTTGAGGGCAATTTTTTCGCCGGGCGCCATCGGTTTAGGGCTGGCAGACATCGCATCTAAGAAATACACCCCACGTTCAGATGTGGCGAAATATTCTTTTTCGGTTTCGCCAAACCACAACGGACGCAATCCGAGCGCATCTACACTAAACACACACAAATTCCCAAGTCGTGCCGCAACCGCCGCAGGACCTTGTGCGAATGGTCCAAACGATTGACGGATTTCACGATACATTTGTTGAATTTCGAGGCTATTTTGGGAGAGGTCGTGTTCAAATGGGGGAAAAACATATTCCATCGCTTCTACGAGGTCGAGTCCGTAACGCATACAAAGCGCCTGAATCACACGGTCTACATCTTGGCTATCCGAATTATTTGGAGCAAGGTGAATCCCAAGCATGGATGCTTCCATACGGAAACGCGACACGGTATTAAATTCACCATTATGCCCCAACACACCAAAAGGTTGTGCGCGTTCAAAAATGGGGTTGGTATTGGTGCTATAACGGGCGTGTCCGAGTGTCACTGTAGAGGCATAATCGGGGTCACGCAATTCGGGATAATAACGGCGCAAAATTTCGACTGTGCCTTGCACTTTATATACCACGCTATGCGCCGAGAGCGAGGGCAAATGCACACCTAAACTGCGTTCTAAGCGCACTTGCAAATCGAATAAGGTCGCGTCTAATTTATTGGATGGAACTTGCCCATTCATCCCCGCAATTTGCCAAAAAACAGGCTCATTCTTTTCGGCGTTGGGACCCAAAACCAGCCGATTTACCTGACCGGGTTCATCCATCAGGACATGTAAGCCTGCATCGGTGATTTCTCTACAAATTTGTTCAACAAGGTTGCTGGCGCGTTGGCGGTCTGCGGCGGGAATCATGATATGTCCCACCCAGAAATTGCGGTCTGTTGCAAGTGAGGAGCGTAGTCCTGCATGGGCGAGGCGTTTTGACCAAAGTTGGCGGGGGATGTCGGTTAAAATGCCTACACCATCACCTTCGCCATTGATATAACCAGTGCGATGCCCCATTCGGGCGAGTCCTTCAATCGTGCGTTTCACATTACCGTGTGTGGCTTGTCCACCCTTACGGACGGCACAAATCAACGCACACGCATCATGTTCTTGAGTGTCTTCGCGGTGGCGGTCATCTAAAACCACCTGCATGTCGGGGTCGTTTTCCTGTTTCATACGCAAATTCCTTCCCATAATTCACAGCATTAAATGACAGATAGTGGGTTATTGCTGTAAAAAAGGTAATAGTTTGAGAATTTATAATTTTGGCATTTGTGGAAAGATGACAAAAATCACGCATTGCCATTAGATGACTATAACAATATAAGTGTCAATTGAAAATGGGCTAAACTCTGTGAACTTACTTATTGATTTTGCACAATTAGACGAAAAATAAGGGGAATTATCGGCAAAAATAACTAAAAAACGGGGTTTTTGGATATAAAACGGGCGGTCTGGGTAAATAAAAACGGGTGGATATACGCTTTACTAATCCACCCCTACAATCCTAATTGATTTGTGTGGTGGTATATACGCCGTTGGCTAATACCACCACATCTCTCATTCCCACCAATACAACATCATATCATGTTCCATTGTGGGTGCGCCCATTTGGTGTAACATCCCCAGTATTTGGGCGCGATGGTCTGTTCCGTGATTGATGACATGCACTAAAATTTCCCAAACTTGGTTGGTTTTCATCCCGCCACGATGAGGCATATCAAAACTAATTTCACGCTCCAAATCGGAACTAGTCAATGTGTCCAAATAAGTCATAATATCTTTTTCAACCTTATCCCAAAATGCACGGATGCTGGCTTTGGTGGGATAATCGGGTTCAAGACCATAATCGGGCAATGAAACCCCTTTAATACGCGAAAACCAACGTCCATCTACACGAATCACATGATAGCATTGATTGCGAATAGACCCCCAAGAATAACCCACATCCTGAACAAATTGTTCATCGGTCAATGTACTAATACACTTATCCCACACCTTACGGTGCATGGCAAAATGATATTGATACATTTTTTTAATGGCAGAAATATTCATTGTCATTCCCCTTCTGGCATAACACGCCAAATATCCAAACCAGTATCACATCCAACTACTAGCGTGGTCATATCGTGGCTCATGCGAATCATATCTGGCACACGCGAACATGACCGAAATTCACCCAAATCAATTCGCTCACCCGTAGCGACAATCCATGCCACAACACGCGGTTCAAAATCTTCATCTACTACCCAAACCACACTGCCATCATCAGAGGCATAAAAGGCTTGGAAATATGCACCATTTAATTCGGCAATTTGCTTATTTTCGCCCGTTTCAAAATTGAGCAAATTCACAGCCACCGTCATCGGGTCACGCCATACCAAAAATTGCCCATTTGGGGAAATTTGTCCAAATACAGCAGGCATATCACCAACATCTGCCATCGCAACCGCTTCACCTAATTCCAAATTCCACAATTTGACCTCCCCTTCTGGGGAAGATGTGACCACATACGGGGGCAAAACACGCCCAATTCGCACTAGCGCATTCAAATCATCAGCAGGAGCATAGGCTTGATACATCGATGGAGTATTTTTATCCATATAA
>CALDGT010000195.1 GCA_937942935.1 uncultured Chloroflexota bacterium
TTGATGGATACTCTAAACGAAGCCTATTTGGGTGATTTGGCGCGGATTATGGCGTGGGGGCAATCTCACGGATTTGATGCTGATACCATTTACCCCACTGATTCTTATCCAACAGTGGCGGAGCGATATAAACTCCGCACCCAATGGGATAAATTGCAAGTGTATCACCCCCAAACGGGCGAAATAATCCACACTTTTTTTAGCGATGCTCGGATTCATAGCCTGCTGGTGCTTGGCAATTTGGTCGTGGTGGGCGATAGGATGGGTCGTGTATTATTTTTACGCTGGGTGGACTAATGATGACCTACATCTTATCCTAACTTGTTTCGTATTATGTTGTAAAGCGGATGCGGGCGAGGCAAAAAAACCTCGCCCAAATTGGGTTAATCGTTTAATTTAATTCCCACAGATAGATTGAAGCAGAAGTCTCGGTGCTATTTGACCACGATAAAATACGTCCATCAGATAGCATGAACATCCCGTTCACACGAAAAACATCTTCTTGGGTGAATACCGCGGCGGGTGTGCCATCTGTATTCCATAACCGAATAAAATTGGGATAATCATCTCCGCGTGCCCCTTGTGATAGCAACCGCCCATCTGGTAATTCGATAATATTGCCGCTACTCATTGAGAACACATGCCCCTCTAAAACCATGTTATCTGCGCTTGTTTCTCCGAAAATATAAATATCCCTAGACCATACGGCAACCCGCCCACCAGATAACTCAACCATCCCTAAAATATCACTCTCAGCGATTTGATGCTCACGAAGCTGATTCAATTCAGCATCGTATATCACCAAGAAATCGAATGATTCATCGCGTCTTACGGCAATATTGCCATCAGCGAGTTCAATCAGGTCATAAAACCCATGTCCAATATCACTGACAGATGCCAAATTATTACCATCGAAATCCCATATATCCAAGTAACCCATCCCCGACCATGATATCAACGTGCCATTGGATAGGAGTTTGACTCCTTGGGTACTTTGTTGTCCAAATTGGACACGATTTTCGAGTGTGCTATCCCAAATGCTGATGCTATCTTTGCGTGAAGTTGTAATGCTGACAATCCGCCCATCAGGTAATTCTAAGACATCTTTAAATTCACCTGTGCTTTCTTCAATATTGGCGAGAATTTGCCCTGTACTATCCAGTAGATACAGATTC
>CALDGT010000196.1 GCA_937942935.1 uncultured Chloroflexota bacterium
CAATTTGTTCAAATAACGTTCTGTGATGGCGATACTGCTATGGCGCAATAATTGACTAATTTTTTCAATCGGTACGCCCGAATTGAATAATGCGCCCGCCACAGAACGGCGTAAATCGTGTGGGGCAACATGGTCTATGCCTGCATACACCGCACATTCGCCAACAATGCGCCAAATGCCATCGGTAGATAATCCTGTTTTGGCAATTCGTCCGCCTTTCCAAATGCGCCGAATGATGGGGCTATTGCGGTCTGGGGTAGAGAGTTTTCGCCACGCTTCTAGCGCATTTATCACAGAACGGGGTAGGTCTATGGTGGCGGTTTTGCGCCCCTTGCCATGCACCCGCAAAATGGGACGGTTATTTTGGGCGCTCAAATCTGACCATTTTGCCACCGAAAGTTCTTCACGGCGGAGCGCCAATGTACACAGCATGGTCATCACCAACACATTACGCTGGGCTTGCGCTTCGGATGTGGCGATGCTTCGGCTGGCTTGGAGCATGACATGAATTTCTTCTATTGAAAGCCATTTGCCCGGTCTTTGACCTTCTTCTGCGCGGGGAATCCGTACCCGACTGAGCGATGCAACCATATAATCATCTATCCAACCCGCTTCTGCCATTAAATCGGCTAAGGTCATGATGGCGGCGCGTGCCTGATTTAATGCCTGTTTATGTTGCTCTCCGTTGACCAACATCCCCAACCAAGCGCGGACTTGGGGCGGGGTGAGGGCTTTTTGCAATGTTGGAACATGGAGCGCCATCATGCGTTTGAGGCGCTCATTGCCTTTAGTCGGGTTCATCCCTGCCACATCCACCAAAAAGGTATCTACCCACCGAAAATATGCCCGTTGGGTATGTGTGCTACTGGCACGACCGGGCAACGCCAACATAAAATTAAAAGTGAGGTCGTTAAGGTCGGTGCTAATTTGGTTTTCTTGGCGCGGGATGATGAGTTTCGACATGACTACTCGCTGATATACATTGGGAATGGCTCTAATGTGGCAGATGTCCACATGGCGGGACCGGGATAACCGAAATGGACTTCGCCACTGGCGCTACCTGTCACATTAAGCGCATCGGGAGAATTTGCCACTAGGGTGATAATCACTTCCCAAGTGTTGACTGTCTCAATACTGACGAAGGATAGTGAGGCTAAATCTGACCCGATTTGTACGTCATTTGGTAAAGTAGGGTTAAAACTGATAGTCAGTTCATCTCCCTCAATATTATTGAATCGAAAAGAATAGGCGGGCATCCCCAAATCAATCGAGCGGACATAGAGTTTGATTTCATCCCCGACGCTTGGCGTTGCATTAGTGAGGCAATATGCCAAATGTGTGTCAATGGGTGCGCCAACGGCATTTGGATTGATAGGGTCTGGTATCCGTGTTGGAGCATTGATAGGTGGTTGGCGGACGATGATTGTGCATGGCATATTTTCGGCTTGTGGGGTGATGAAGGGTGTTGGCGTTGGGCTATCAAAATTGAGAGTTGCTGTTGGTGTTGCCATAACGGCAACAGTTGGCATTATACTGATTGGTGTTGGTGGCGGTCCATCGGGATAGACGGGTAAAATATCAACGTCTGATAACCCAACACATCCACCAAATAACAGCAAAAAGATAAAAATGATAATCATCATAATTTTTTCTCCTAATGTCTACCTCGTCTGATGACTGCCCATACAAAACGGGGTAAACGGGTCATTCGTCCAATACGAGATGGTTGCAAATACAACCGATACAACCATTCTAATCCATTCTTTTGCATCCAAATGGGCGCTCTGGGTACGATTCCCGCAATAAAATCAAAAGACCCCCCAATTCCCATCGCCATTTTGCACTTTAGGCGTGGCTGATTGCGTGCAATCCACAAATCTTGTTTGGGCGCACCATACGCCACTAACAAAATATCTGCCCCGCTATCATTGACCATTTGCACAATCGTTTCTTCTTCATCGGGTGATGGACTGCCCCCATAGATTCCCACAATGTGCAAATTGGGATATTGCACCCTTAACACATCCGCCGCCTTTTGCGCCACCCCTTCACCAGCCCCCAGAAAAAAGAGTTTCCAACCGCGTTTATCGGCTTCTTGGGCAATGCGTGGCACACCAT
>CALDGT010000197.1 GCA_937942935.1 uncultured Chloroflexota bacterium
GGGTATAATGAGCGCCTTCAAGCAAACCATCGGCATGACTATCGCGCAATTCTGCGCCTTCTGCACCCAATAAGCCCTCAACATGGCGCAGGGTTGCATCAATTACCACCATCGCCGCCAATTCCCCACCCGTGAGGACATAATCGCCAATGCTAATTTCATCGGTGATAACCAATTGACGCACACGCTCATCTTCGCCTTCATAATGACTGCACACGATGACCAAACGTGGGTGTTGTGCCAATTCTCGCGCAATATCATGCGAAAACACCCGCCCTTGCGGGGTCATCAGAATAACAGGCGGTTGTGAGTGGGTTTCATCCATCGGCAAAACCGATTCGACAGCGCGTACCATCACATCGGGGCGAAGTAACATCCCCCCACCCCCACCATACGGGGTATCATCTACTGCGCGATGTTTGTCTTGGCTATAATCACGAATATCATGCAGGTGCAAATCTAAAAGTTGTCTATCTTTTGCCTTCCACATCATGCTCTCGTTCATCGGAGAATCGAACATTTTTGGGAAGAGGGTTAAAACATCAATACGCATGAATTTATCATCCTTAATGAATCGTCACTCGTCATAAGGACACAACCAATTGCATCCTCACATTAACAGGAAATGTATATCAAAACCATGCCCCTACAATCACATCGGTTTATATTGTAACATAGTCGGTCATGAATACATCAACATCTATTTCAACAATCCGGGCGCAACAAAAGCGCCTCGCTAGAATCATTAACCGATTTCGCGCTCAAAATGACCAATTCATTCAGTGGCGTGTTTGGACATTTTTAGGCGGATTTTTTGCCTGTTTGGTGGCGCTCGCCATCAGCCCAACCCTTGCTTTCATTGTATTTGTGATATGGATGGGTGGATTTACAGCACTCATCCGCAATCACCGTCACTTACGCGACACCCTCACTCGGTTTGAGATTGCCCACCATCTACGCGGACGACAATTGGCACGTTTGAACTTGGCATGGGATGAATTGCCCCCTAGCACAGCCACCACACCACCAGACCATCCATTTGCGACAGACATAGACCTTGTGGGCGATTACTCACTCCATCGCTTATTAGATAACACCGTCTCGCGTGGGGGGAGCGAAAAATTATTATCGTGGTTACTCAAGACATCCCCCGATAAAACGCATATCGCGCATGTGCAACAATTGGTGACAGAATTGCGCCCATTAACCACTTTTCGGCAACAATTGGCATTAGATGCACATCTCATCGGTGTTGGGCGTGGCGGATGGCGTGCGAGTGTGAATCGCAAATGGGAAGGTACACGCCTCTCATTATGGTTATCACAACCACATCCTAAAATTAGTGGCGGATTTGTGATGATATTGGCGCTGAATGCCCTCATCACCGCCATTTTATTCATACTCAGTTCTGGGTTTAATATCCCCCCCATCTGGCTCATTTCGTTTGTCATCTATGCGGGGTTATCATTCACACAATTGAAAAAATTAGGCGGGTTATTTGGGGAAGCATTAGCCATTTATGCCGAATTGGGGCAATTACGGGCGATGCTCGCCCATTTAGAAACGTTCCATGTCAGAGGAAAATCTCTAAAAGCCTTATTGCATGTCTTTCAAAATGCAGACCGCCCCGCCTCTGCCCATTTGCATCGCTTAGATGTCATTTTGGGCGCAGTGAGCCTGCAAGCCAACCCCATTTTATGGATGATGGTGAATTTGGTCATCCCATACGATATTTTTTGGGGGTATTTGCTCGGCAAAAGCAAAGGGGATTTGGGAATCCAATTGCCTGTATGGTTAGAGACCATTTATGAGCTAGAAGCCCTTAGCGCACTCGCAGAATTTTCTGCATTGCATCCACAACATCCCTTCCCAACCATTCAAGATACCCCACAGGTGACAGCAGTCAAAATTGGGCATCCGCATATCCCGTTTGCAGAACGAGTGAATAATGATTTTTCATTCACCCATTTGGGCGAGATGGTCATCATCACAGGCTCAAATATGGCGGGTAAAAGTTCATTTTTGCGGACGCTTGGTGTGAATATCGTGTTGGCATACGCGGGAAGCGTGGTCTGTGCAGAAAAATTAGATGTGGGCATGTTCCGCCTGTTTTCGTGTATCCGTGTGAATGATTCGGTGGTAGATGGCATCTCTTATTTTTATGCCGAAGTCAGGCGACTAAAAGCATTGCTCAATGCCCTACAAACACAAGATAATTTGCCCTTATTCTTCTTGATAGACGAAATTTTTAGGGGGACAAATAATCGGGAACGACTGATTGGGAGCAAAGCCTATATTCAAGCCTTAGCCAATGGGAATGGTGTGGGACTCATCTCGACACATGACCTAGAATTGGTCAATTTGGCAGATGAAATAAAAAATATCCGCAATTTACATTTCCGTGAGCATATCGAAAATGGGACGATGGTCTTTGATTATATTTTGCGTGAGGGACCCTGCCCCACCACCAACGCGCTGATGATTATGCAATTAGAGGGTTTACCTGTTGATATACCCTCAAAATAAAAACGGGGGAGTATTTCCCCCGTTTGGTTACATCTCCAAATAATCGCGCAATTGACGACTGCGGGTTGGGTGGCGCAATTTGCGGAGCGCTTTCGCCTCGATTTGGCGAATTCGTTCCCGTGTGACCCCAAAATGCTTGCCAACTTCTTCTAGGGTATGGTCTTGACCATCCAACAAACCAAAGCGCATCTCTAAGACTTCACGCTCACGTTCACTCAAAACACCTAATGCCGAGCGAATTTGTTCTTTTAACAATTGCCGACTCGCCGCATCTACCGGTCCCATGACCTTATCATCTTCGATAAAATCGCCCAATAAACTGCTATCTTCTTGACCAATCGGCATTTCGAGGCTCATGGGTTCTTGGCTAATCCGCAAGATTTTGCGGACTTTTTGGGCGGCACGGCGCAATTTCCGTTGCAGGCTGGCTTCAAGGTGAATCCCTTCACGGCGCAATAATTTGATGGCATCGGTCTCCTCTTTGGTGAGGAAATCCATCTCTAACGCGATTTGTTCAGCCGTTGGTTCTGCACCGAGCGTTTGCAACAATTCGCGTTGAATTCGCATGAGGCGGTTAATCGTCTCGACCATGTGAACAGGTATCCGAATTGTGCGGGCTTGGTCTGCGATGGCACGGCTAATTGCTTGGCGAATCCACCATGTCGCATATGTGCTAAACTTAAATCCTTTGGTATGGTCAAATTTTGCCACTGCCCGCAATAAACCAATATTCCCCTCTTGAATGAGGTCCAAGAAATTAATCCCCCGCCCCATATAGCGTTTTGCCACACTGACCACAAGGCGTAAATTGGCGCGGGTGAGCGATTCGGCGGCATTTTCTGACCGTTCTTCGATGACCGCAAATAATTCGGGCAACGATTCAATCGTTTCTTCATCAGAAAAAAGCCAGTGTTGGAATAAATCATTAGCGGGCAATTCTTTATTTTTTTGATAGTAACGGCGCAACTCACTTTGTTGTGCGCTAGGAATTAGATGAAAGGCATGAACCACCTCAAATAGTGGTTGCGATAATTCTGCCCACTTTTCTTCGCGCCCCCATTCAAATTGGCGCAAATACCGCCGAATATAGGGCGATTCTGGTTGGTCGAACAGGCTCGTAACAGAACGTACTTCATCGAGTAATGCTACAAAATCGGGTTGGTCAACTTTTAATTTTTGGGCAACCCGTTGTGTCTCTGCCCAATAACGAATAATGCGTTCATACGCAAGGCGCACGACATCGGCTTGTTTTGGCAATCCATCGCTAGAAGCGACTTCTGGATTTGCTAATTGGTCGGTGAGGGTTTGCACCAAACGCTCCGCCGCCAATTGGGTACTCAGCCAAATTTCGCGGTCACTGTTGAGCAATGTGACCTGACCAATTTCTTTGAGGTACATTCGCACAGGGTCATCTGCTAATGATGTGACATCGAGCCGTGAGCTATCTTCATCTAACACATCATCAAATTCGACATCAAATTCTTCATCGAGGTCATCTACTAAGACATCCTCCAAATCATCATCTTCTAGGACTTCGGGAAGGTCGTCATCATCTAAATCAAAATCATCTGCCCCAACTTCTTCAAATTCTCCACTTTCTGTTGCGTCCTGTTGCTTTTTTGGTTGTCTCTTTTTAGGCATGTATCATTTCCCCGTGCATCATCGAATTAAACAAATTACATCTTTTGGACTTCTTGGATGCCCTTATCTATTGCACCCATCGCTTTGGCAACATATTTCACTCGAATACGGATTTCTTGAAGCAGTTGTTCATCTTCTTTGGAATCCAAATCACTGAGCATAATTTTATACTCTTGTAACTCTTGTAACAACCGAGAGCGCCGTAATCTGAGCGCGACTATCATACTTTCGCGCATCATTTGTTCATCTGTGAGTTCTAGCATCATATTTTGGGCGCTGGCTTGAATATCGGCGATGAATTTATGATTCAGTTGGCGCTTAACGTCTGCGGTGGCATCGGTATTAAATAACTGGTCTACAACCGATTTGAGCGATTGTGTGCTATTGGCTTGAACATATTCAATCGCTTCTTGGTCTTGTTGTTCAATCGCCTCTATAAATAGACGCATCACCATCTGATAATCATTCGCAAAAAAATCACGCGGGAGCAATTCTGATAAAGTGTCTTTGAGCAAAATCTCATCATGATTTGCTAAAGACCGCAATTTGCGATTAATCTGATAATACACCGTTGGTAATTTGAGCAACATTTTAAGGCAATGTGCTTCTAATGCCCGCTCTGCTGTGATTTTCGGTGGTTTATGCAACACAATCGGTTGCCAATCCCATTCCGATTTGCCAGATGTCTCTTGTGGCGGGATGGGAATCGGGACAATCTCACTATGGTCATCTGGCGGTGGTGCCAGTGCCGATAAATCCAGTGGAGGCGGTTCATCTGGCATATCCGATTTTGATGGCACAGGTGGCAAAACGCGCAAATTCTTTTTTTGTGCCACATCATCTTTTAGATTCTCTGCCCATGTGAGCAATTGGGTATAATCCAAATAGAGTCGTGTAGCCAGTTGTTGCAAATTCTCCCGCCGTATAATGGCATTTTGGGATACACTGATGATGGGCAATACCCGTTTGGCGATGGCTTCACGTTCCCAAAGCGGGACTTGGCGCACCTCTATCCCTTTCGGCAAATCTACCGTTTCTGTATGGATGACAAATTGCACCGCCGATTGTGCGGTCATCACCAATTCTGCCCATTTATCTGGATTTTCGCGGATGAGGTCATCTGGGTCTTTGGCATCTGGGATTTGTAACACCCGAATATCCACCGAGTGTCGCGCACCATAATCGGCTTGCAACACTTCGCGCACCGTTTCAATACTTTTGCGCGTGGCGCTTTGTCCTGCCACATCCGAATCAAGCGCGAGGATAATTTTTTTGGCGTAGCGTGGCGCGAGTAATTTCACCTGATGTTCGGTGAATGCTGTCCCCATTTGTGCCACCACATTCAAAAATCCTGCTTGGTGGGCTTGGATAGCATCCATATACCCTTCGACAATCACCGCAACTTCGCTACCAGAAATCGTCTGTTTCGCCACATCCAACCCAAACAGGGTATGACTTTTGTCGAATAAAATCGTCTGTGGCGAATTGAGATATTTGGGATTATCATCTGGATTCAATGCCCGCGCCCCAAACGCAATCACACGCCCTTTTTCGTCGCGGATAGGAATCATCAACCGATGACGAAAACGGTCATAAACCCGCCCTGCCTCATTTTTACTGAGCAACCCAACTTCGAGCAAATCTTCTTCTGAATAGCCTAGTTTGATAAATTCATCATGAAGATGTTGCCAGCCTTGCGGGGCGTATCCAATTTGATAGCGGGTGATGGTTTCATCGGTAAAACCACGTTTTTCTTTGGCATACCGTAAAATATCTGCCGAAGCCGATGAGCCATTCAGCAATTGTGCATGATAATAATCGCTGGCGGCTTTCATCAATCCGCGCAGACGGTCTCTGCGCTCCTCTTTTTGGCGGTCTAATGGCGATTGTGGGCGCACATCAACCCCTGCCAACCGACCCAATTCTTCTAGGGCTTCGCTAAAGCTCCAATGATGATATTTTTGGGCAAATGTAAAAATATCACCACCCTCATTACACGCGCCAAAACAGCGCCATGTTTGTTTATCTGGATTGACGACAAAAGATGGCGTTTTTTCTGAATGAAAGGGACAACACGCTTTATAGGTGCGCCCTGCCCGCTTGAGAGAGGCATATTGCTGAATATAACCCACAATATCCAGTTTGCTCTTAATTTCATCTGTCTGGGACATGCTTGGTATCCACTCACTAACGTAGCGTCATTATAGTGGTGTGGGAATAGGCTTGCAACGGATAAGCGACAATTCAAAGAAAAAATTTACAATTCGATGGTTGCAAAGGCGCGACATATTGCACCCTTGCTAGACTTATTTCTTCATCATTCTA
>CALDGT010000198.1 GCA_937942935.1 uncultured Chloroflexota bacterium
TATCTATTGATTTTAACCAATTTGGTGGGTATCCCGCAGGGGTATCACGCAGACATGCGGTTATCACCTACGAAAATGGGGCGCTGTATATCGAAGATTTAGAAAGCACCAACGGAACACGCATCAATGGTTTTCAATTACAACCGACCAGACGGTATCGGCTAAAGGATGGGGATGAAGTGGAATTTGCTCGTCTTGCAACACAAATCCAATTCATTAGCCCAGAATAATTGCCTATGACACGCAGTTTTACAGACCGCGTTTTTGGCGGTGTATGTGGTGGATTATCAACTCGGCTTCCCATCAATGCGTGGGGAGTGCGGATATTATTTTTGTTGGGTGCGTTCCTAACACTTGGGTTACTCGTGCCTGTTTATGGTGTATTATGGGCGCTTGCACCACAAGAATCGCTCATTGTGCCAAAACGCATTGGCTTTTTGCGTCTGATTGGTATTTTGATATTCATCGCCGTGTTGGTTGGGTTATGGTGGGCAATTTTTACCCAAGCCTATACCCCATTGCTTAATCAAATACCGGTAGGCATCATAGACCTCATCACGCGAGCCTTGCCCGTATTGCTCATCTTCATTGGGTTAGCTTTTTTCTTGCGCGGACGTGTGCCTGTAGGCAACTTAGCAAGCCTCGTCATTAGCATTGGTTTAGTAGCGGGTGTGGCAACAGTCGCCTATAACAACCAATC
This sequence comes from uncultured Chloroflexota bacterium, assembly GCA_937942935.1. GTDB lineage: Bacteria > Chloroflexota > Anaerolineae > Aggregatilineales > Phototrophicaceae. The sequence continues at coordinate 701 of CALDGT010000198.1, forward strand.
GGCACAAGTCAGTACCGACCAAAATCTGAGCCTCTCCTACCCTATCGAAGAAGATGTCACCTTATTTGTGGTGAATGTATCGGCAACGACCACCGAAATCACAATTAATACCATCCCACAAGCAACTGTCGTGACAGGGACATTCATCGGCAGTCGCCAAAGTCTCATCTCACAGACCAAAAATGTGAGTGAACAAGGCGTTGGCGAAATGACCATCACCGAGACTAAATCGGATGAATTTCCGCGTTTGGATGATATTGGGCGTGGCACATTAGACCTCACTTTACCTGCGAACATTCCACTGGTGCTAAATATCGTCAATGAATCGGGTGATGTCACCCTCAGTTTGGGCGATGCCCAATTAGAACGCCTGACTGTGACCCTCAAACAAGGCGATGCGGTTATTTCTTTGCCAAATCACGACCCGCTATCGCTTGAATCAGAAGAGCGCCCCAACGAATTTATCATTTCTGGTGGCGATTTAACCCTCCTCATCCCTAGTGATGTGGATGCCCGCCTGATTTATGATGTGCAAACGATTGCAGAATCGCCAGCAAATTATGTTGAATTTCGTGAGGGTGCATCGCGCATTTTGCGCCCCAATCCAGATAATTCTGCCTTAACATCCGCCCCGCGCCTCTTTTATGATGTGCGGGTGCCAAGTGGTGCATTGCGGGTGCAATTACGTGAGGATGAATCCTAATGGTCTGGCGCTTGCATCTTAGCGACCAAGCAATTCCCTATCTTGATATTTTAGGGGGCAAAAATCCCCT
>CALDGT010000199.1 GCA_937942935.1 uncultured Chloroflexota bacterium
TCCAGAAAATACCCTTATCGGCGGCGGTGGTGGTGATGGTATCAATCGCTTCGGGGGTATACAAAGATTGAATAAAGCTAAAGGCGGTGTCTACATTGGGTGAATAAGACATCACACCGATAATCCGACCACCAATGAACACGGTAGATTTGCCACTGGGACCTGCGGGGGCGGTTGCGACTGCCCATTTGCCAACGAGGTCTGGATATTGCACTTCAAATGAACCCAACACCCAGTTCCCAGTGATACCAAGCGGATACAAACCATCATTCAAGCCAGCTTCTAATCCGGGCCATCCATCGGTTGGGAAACCGTGTTCGGTATAGAGTGAGGCATAAAATTCGAGCGCGGTCACACCTTCTTCGCTATTGATGGTCGAAGCAGAACATTCGGCATCATAAAAATCGCCGCCTGCTTGCCACAAGAAATTGGAGAAACTCAACCATTGTGCATTACCCCATTGAATGGCAACGCCACCTTCCCCACCATTGGCTTCGCGGATGGCATCGGCATACGCGGTCAAATCTTCCCATGTGGCGGGAGGACCATCAAAACCTAATTCTGCGAGCAAGTCTGGGCGATAGTAAGTGAGATAGGTGGTTAAATCGAGGGGGACACCATACACTTCGCCATCCAACGACACGATAGAATTCCACACGCCTTGATGTGCCACTTCAGAGATAGCGGTCACTTCATCGGGATAATTGGCGGCGAGGTCTACCATGCCACCCAACGACCCAAAGCTGATGCCCCAAGACAACCCACCTGTGATAATATCGGGACCTTCTTGGGCATTGGCGGCGGCGAGGACACGCGCATAACCATCATCCCAGCTAATGGGTTCAACCACAATCGTCACACCTTCGTTAGAAGCCATAAATAAATCGGCGGCGGCTTGCAAAACGAGGGCTTCATCTTCTGAGCCAGTTGCCCAAACTTTTATTGTCACACCATCTTGGGCATTCACGCTAAATCCAAAAACAAAAACCAAAAGTGAGAAAAGAATGAGAATAGCCTTGTGCTTCATCGAAATACTCCTAAAATAGTAATTGAAAGACTCACCGTAAGGGGTGTGGTGCTTGCCATAAATGGGTCTGTTTACGGATGTTTGGCGACAGTGCAAACAGATAATTGTATTTTGGCAGGTTACTCACTCCTCTACGTTGTGATACTACGGACAGAATTTCGTTCTATGAGCTGTGTATT
>CALDGT010000200.1 GCA_937942935.1 uncultured Chloroflexota bacterium
AATCCTCATGGAAGAGGGTGTCCCAGAAGAAGCTATTTTGATTGAAAAATCGAGCCATAGTACCGAAGAAAATGCCCTCTATGCACACCAAATTATGGATGAAAAAGGCTGGGAAACCGCGATTTTAGTCACAGATAGTTTTCATATGCTTCGGGCAAGTTGGATATTTGACATCGAAAATGTTGCCCATACCCGCGCCCCTGTCCCGCGTGATATGGTGGCACGGCGCTTTTTTATTCAACATTTTGGGCGTGAACTGATTGCCTTGCACTGGCAGGCGATTAAGACTATTTTTAATTTGCCTGTGACCAATATTGTGTTTAGTTAGAAGATAGGATAGCCCTCATTATGGGCTATCCTAAAAACGAGCTATTTAGGGGACTGTAACGCCGAGTCCTTCAAAATAATCACGATTATCATCGCTAATAACCCCGCCTAATTCGACATAACTGACCAAATCGGCACTTGCCTCGGCAGTATTTCCGATATAAGCATGTGCTAATGCACGATTCATATAGGCAGACCGATAGGTGCTATCGAGGGTTAGTGCAGTAGTATAGTCTACAATCGCCAATTCATCCTCATCAATGTAATAGTATGCCAATCCCCGATTAACATAGGTGAATGGGTCGGTATCCCCTAAATTGATGGCTTCGCTGAGGTCTGCGATTGCTTGTTCATAATTTTCTAAACGCCGATAAGCATGACCACGATTGCGATAAGCGAAGATATTTTGTGGGTCTAAGGTGAGCGAATAATCGAAGTCGGCAATCGCTTTTTCATATTCTTCTAAAGAGAAAAATGTCACACCCCGATTATTATGAGCTTTGATATAATCTGGATTGAGGCGAATTGATTCATCAAAATCGGCGAGCGCACTCACATAATCTGCGGTCTCATAATAGACAAGCCCACGATTGTTATACACTTCATAGTCATTTGGGTCTAATTCGAGTGCTTTGGTGTAATCGGCTAATGCCAATTCATATTCACCTAATTGATAATAGCCTAAACCACGATTGTTATAGGCGAAGGTATATTCTGGGTCTAGCTGAATTGCTTGGCTATAATCTGCAATTGATAATTCATACTCACGTAATTCATAGTAAGCCAATGCCCGATTATAAAATCCTCTTTTGTTGGTAGGATTCAGGAATATCACTTGTTCAAAATCGGCGAGCGCACGAGTGAAATCGCCCAGATGATAATAGGCAAGCCCACGACTCATATAGGCACTTTCATCGGTTTCATTTATGCGAATGGCTTCTGTGTTTGTTTGAATATCGGTCAGATAGGTCTGTATATCATCTTTTGATAAGCCTTGAATATCGCAACTCAGTACCAGTGTTTGGGAGTTCATCACCAAGTCATTTAATAAAATCACATCGGTAGTAGTAGTGGCTTGGTCTAATAATGCCTTGACAAAACTCAATGCGGAACAGGTCTCAATGAGTTCTGGTGTGATAAGGGCGTTTGCAGAAGTGATAGCGAGTTGTGCCGTCTCTATATCATCCCGAAGCAATGCGCCTTGTGCTTTTATGAGCAAATCGCTAAGGGATGTTTGCTCATCTGTTTGAGATACCACTCCAAACCCTACCCATATCAATATCAGCATTGATAGAAAAAGCCTAATCATGCGTTTCACAAAAATTCTCCTTTAATGTGATGTAGATACGCTTTTTTATTATAACCCTCTTTATAACCTTGCGAATAGCCAAACAGCCTATTCGCATAGACCAATCGTAGGGCAAGCATATAGCCAAGCGTATGTTTTACCTTTTTCAGTTAGGCGTATAATGAAAGTAACGCGCGTTAATACTCATCAAGTAAAGAGGGAGAAAACAATGCGAAGATTACGATTTTTATCCGTTCTATTGTTGATTTGGGCGGGTGTTATGAGCATTTCTGCCCAAACAGAGACAGAAGAACCAGACCCACAAGATGCCCCACCACAACTTAATGTGGTCAGTGTCTTGCCAGAAGATGGCACACGCGAAATAGCAGGGCGGGCGGTGATTACTGTCATCTTTAACCGTCCAGTTGTGCCATTGGTAATTGTTGAAGATATGGATAACTTGCCACAACCTTTGACAATTTCACCAGCAGTTGAAGGTGAGGGAGAATGGCTTAATACATCCATTTATACCTTTACACCAAGTGTTATTTGGGCGCCAAGCACGATGTATACCGTCATGGTCAATGCTGGTTTGACAGCAGTAGATGGCACCGTTTTAGAAAAAGATTTTGTTTGGTCATTCATGACCACCGACCCGCATGTGATTGAAGTTATCCCCAATAATGGCGAAAATAAAATTTCGCTTAATCGCACTTTTCAGATGGTTTTTAATATGCCTATGAATACAGCCAGTGTAGAGAGCGCATTTTTCTTGCGTCCAGTGGGCGAAACAGGCACAACGGCAGGAACATTTGAGTGGGATGATGAAAATACTGGCTTCCGTTTTACACCCGATGACATGCTTATCATAGATTCACATTATGAGGCAGGGTTTGAGGCAGGGACAGTCTTTGCGGCATCTGGCGAAAATCCGATGCCCGATGGATTTACGTCAGATTTTTATACCGTACCATACCCAGAGATTATTGGGTCATATCCACGAGATGAAAGCTCTCCAGATAGTGTTTGGGAAGTGTTGATTGAATTTAACACCTTTATGGATGTGACATCGTTCAAAGACTTAATCACCATAGACCCTGCGCCAGACCGTGAACCCGATTTGTATTTCCAATCGTGGGATGATTCACTTTCGATTTCATTCCCGATGGCGCCATCTACTTATTACACCGTCTCGTTGGCGGCTGGTGGCAAAGACCCGTATGGCAATGAGGTCGGTGACTATGAATTTTCATTCACATCACCCCCCTATAGCCCCAGTATTGGGATGCGGACAACTGGCTCTGTTGGGTTCTATAATGCCAATAATCCACAAACACAATTGTTCATCACCCATTTGAATGTGAGTTATGTGGATTTGCTTTTGGCAAAAGTGCCACTCGCAGAATTTGCCTTACGTGCATTGGATGAAGATAACTATGACCCCACTTATAATTATTCACCCGATCCACAAGACATCCTCAAGACATGGCAAATCGAATCGGTTGCGCCACCAAACCTCATGCGCTATGAATTGCTCAATTTGGGTGAGGGATTATATGAGGATAAAGAGGCGCTTGACCTTGGGGTTTATTATCTTGAGGTAGATAGCCCCGAAACACGCCGTGAAGGATACGACCCATATAAACACATGCTCGTGGTTGGGAATGTTAATTTGACCACTAAAATGAGCGTTGATAGTGTTGTGGTTTGGGCAACGGATATTCAAACAGGTGCGCCAATACAAAACGCGCCAATCGTGATTTATGACAATGGTTATCGGGAAATTGCGCGTGGGACAACCGATGCCGATGGCATGATGCGACTAGAATTACCGCGTACTGTGGATGTATATGATAAACGCATTGCTGTGTTAGATGATGGCACACATTTTGGTGTCGGCTTATCTACTTGGTCAAATGGCATCGAAAGCTATAATTTTGGTGTCCCAAGCAATTACTATCCTCAAGAATATAGTGTCTATCTATACACAGACCGTCCGATTTATCGTCCGGGACAACCTGTTTACTTTAAGGGTGTCATCCGCAATAAAGATGATGTGACTTATACCCCGTATGGTGAACCAAGTGTTCCTGTTCAGATTTATGATGATAGTGGCGAAATTGTGTATGATGAAATATTGCCACTCACCGAATTTAGCACCTTTAGCGACACCTTCACTATCGCAGGCGAGGCAGGCTTAGGCTCGTATCGGATTAGTGTCGAATTACCATCGCGTCAACGGTGGTACTCTGAAGGTGGGTCTATTTATTTTGCGGTCGCAGAATATCGTTTGCCAGAATTCCAAGTCGAAAATACACCTGTTGAACCCGAAGTGGTGCAAGGCGGGGTGGTGCAAGTGGATGTAACGAGCCGATATTTCTTTGGCGGATTGGTCTCGAATGCCAATGTGTATTATTCGGTGGTCGCAGAACCCTATTCATTCCCATACACAGGCAAGGGGTACTACGATTTTTATGATTATGACCCCGATGCTGGTCCTAGTGAATATTATTCGTATAGCGGTGGTTGGATTGCCGATGGCGAAGGTATGACCGATGGCGAGGGTAAATATCGTGTAGAAGTCCCCGCCGACCTCAAAGATGCCACCCAAAGCCAAGTTTTCCGTGTCGAAACCACGATTACTGATGAAAGCCAGCAATCGGTATCGAATCGGACAGAAGTCGTTGTTCACTTAGGTGAATTATATGTTGGGTCTCGCCCACAACGGTATGTCGGGACAGCCAATACCGAAACCGCTTTTGAATTTATCACCGTAGATTGGGATAGTAACCCGATTGCGAATCAGGAACTCGCGGTAGAAATTGTAGAACGGCGTTGGTCGAGTGTCCAAGAAGAAGATTCTAATGGGCGCACAATTTGGACATGGGAAATGGAAGAAATCCCCGTGACCTCTGGCACCGTGACAACCGATGCCGATGGTAAAGCCGTGTTCAATTTTACCCCGCCGAATGGTGGTATTTTTAAGGCAAAAGTGACCACAACCGATTCTGTTGGGAACGAAATTCGTTCTGGCACAACCATGTGGGTGAGTAGCCGTGAGTATGTCTCTTGGAGACAACAAAACAGCAATCGGATTGACCTTATCGCCAGCCAAAAAGATTTTAGTGTGGGCGATGAAGCCGAAATTCTCATCACATCTCCCTTCCAAGGGACAGTAGAAGCCCTTATCACCGTAGAACGTGGGGATGTCCTCACAGTTGAACGGGTGACAATGGATAGCAATAGCTACATCTATAAATTCCCCATTTTGCCCGAATATGCGCCAAATATTTATGTCACGGTGTTATTGGTCAAAGGGGTAGATGAAAATAATCCAGTTGCGGGTTTCCGCATGGGTGTGAGCGAATTGAATGTTGACATTGAGCAAAAAGAAATCACGGTTGAATTAACCCCCAATGTCGAGCAAGCCGCACCGGGCGAAACGGTGACTTATACGGTCAAGACGACCAATTATTTGGGTGAACCGATTAGCGCGGAAGTGGGTGTTGGTCTAACCGACCTCGCATCACTCTCGATTTCTAGCCCAAATAGTCGTCCATTGTTAGAACATTTCTATAGCCGTCAAGGGATGGGTGTATTAACCGCCATGGCACTCACCATGAATGTTGACCAAATCACCCGTGAGGTGT
>CALDGT010000201.1 GCA_937942935.1 uncultured Chloroflexota bacterium
AACTCACCCGCGTACTCGAGAATTTGCTCAGTAATGCCATCAAATACACGCCCATAGGCGGTTTAGTGACGGTAGATGTCAATCTCGAAACGATTGATGGGATTCGAGAAGTGGTGGTGCGAATTCAGGATACGGGCATCGGACTCACACCAGACCAGTTGAGCCTTGTCTTTGAGCCATTTTATAAGGCGAATGATGAGATAGAATCGGATAGCACCGGGTTGGGGTTGACCATCGTCCAGACCATCATCAAGCAACATGGCGGAAAAATGTTAGTCGAAAGCACACTCGGAAAAGGGAGCATGTTTGGATTCCGCCTCGTATCGGCTTAAATCTGCGCCAATGACTCACGCAGTATCCCAGATAAGCTGACTTTTTGATAGGCGTATTCATATAACACATCGTCTATGGTTTCCCAGATTGCCAAAATCGCCTGTTGGCTCAGTTGAGGATAGATGGTTTGGTGCGCCCAAAGAGCGCGTTCTTGGGCATTTCTGAGCATTGGCAAGTAGTGAATCATCCACAATTCTGCAAGGTGCAATTGCTGTTCGGTCTCATTGAGCCACTCCCAATAATGTCCATCGCGTAATGCCCAATTTTTGAGTGCTATCCGCATGAGCGCCCGCCATTCGGTTGGGCGATATGCCCACTCCCGTTCTAATGACCACCATGTTTTTTCGCCACGCGCCCACCATGCGGGGTTATCTCTGAAATCATAAGGAGGTAAGAGTGCCATGATTGTTTATTCCTATCATTTTGATGATTGTGATAACACGAACTTAATTTTGTTAAAAATTGTTTATTTGTTCTAATTAAGGAATTTTATTCTAATGTACTAAGAATTACAAGTAACAGAGTGATAGAATATGGTTATAGAATCGTATGATAACTTAACCTAAAACAGTGCGTTTATGTAGATTGTAATCTTTTTGTTATAAGTGAGTAAAAAAAGTTGAACATCCAGCCTAAATGAGTGCATAATAGATGTATCATCAAATTTTATTTAAGCAAAAGTGATTTTTATGACCACGAACCCGCCCGACCACATTTCACCAGAAGCAATCATGCTCCGATATGAAGCATTATTAGAGCAAACGCGCGATTTAATCACGATTATGGATTTGAAAGGTTATTATGTTGCCGCCAGCAAAACGGTAAAAGAGGTATTTGGGTTAGATGATGCAACCCTAACACACCATAGTTATCGGGATAGAGTGCCACCAGAAGAATTGCCCAAAGCAGAGGCGGTATATGCGCGTTTAATCGCTGGTGAAGATGTGCCTACGTATGAGCGCATTTTCTTGCGTCATGATGGGACAACCTTTGTCGGTGAGGTGAATGTGACACTCATCCGAGACAAGGCGGGCAAACCATACGAAATACTGAGCCTCATTCGGGATGTGACAGAACGCAAGCGGATTGAGTCGCAATTATTAGAACGGCAAGTTTTAGATGTTCAGTTGCAAAAAGAGCAAGAATTAAACCGTATGAGGGCTGATTTGTTAGTGAAGGTGAATCATGAATTTCGCACTCCCCTAGCGGTCATCAACACCTATATTAGCCTGATAGAACGGCATTTTGAGCGCCTAACACCAGAGCGTCGGCGGGAGTATTTGACCAATGTGCGAAATAATATTCATCGTGTTACCGATATGTTGGATGATTTGTATGTGATTTATCAGACACAAAGCGGGGCGCAAAAACAAAAAGAAACGTTTGAACTTGTCAAAGTCATTGAAGATGTGGTCTTACAATTGCGAAGCACTGTCGGGCGTGAGCATCATATTATTTTTGATGTGATGGGCGACATCCCTATTTTTATGGGTTATGAGCGATTGATATGGCACATGGCATATAATGTGCTGGTGAACGCGGTGCATTACTCGCCCAAAGGCACACAAGTCACGGTGATGTTGACGCATCATAATCAGGCATTGATGTTACGTGTGGCAGATAAAGGCGTGGGGATTGCGGAAGATGATATTCAGCGTGTGGTAGAACCATTTTTTCGGGGGAATAATGTGCTTGAGTTAGATGGGACAGGTTTGGGGTTAAGTGTGGTGCATGAGGCTGTGCGAGCGCATGAGGGGTTATTGACAATTGATAGCGCCTTAAATAGCGGAACAACAATAACGATTCATTTGCCAACGCAATAAATTTTATGAGACAGGAAAATTTATTGTGGTATTCCCCCGATTTCTGGGGGATTTTTTTTAACATGCACCTGTTGAATTCGTTTATAATAGAGCTATTCAACCATGAAAGGTCATTTTATGAAACAACAAACATTAGCCATTCACGCAGGATATGAAATAGACCCAACTACCGGGGCGCTCACCCCCCCGATATATTTATCTACAACATTTGAGCGCGATGAAGATGGCTCGTTTTCACGCGGGTTTGTTTATACACGCTCTGGTAATCCGAATCGGGCAGAATTAGAAGCACGATTGGCGGCATTAGAGGGCGGAAATAGAGCATTAGCTTTTTCATCTGGATTAGCCACATTTAACGCAATCATTCAAGCCCTCAAGACAGGCGACCATGTTATCGTGCCGAATGATATTTATTTTGGGGTATTGGTGATGTTGCGGGATATTTTTTCGGGATGGGGATTAGAAGCCTCTTTTGTGCAGACAAGCGATTTAGAAGCTGTCAAAAATGCAATTAAGCCCAATACCAAACTCATCATCATCGAAACGCCTTCTAACCCAATGATAAATATTGCCGATATTCAGGCAATTGCCGATATTGCACATTCGGCGGGGGCGCTTTTGGTATGTGATAACACCATCGCTTCGCCTATTTTTCAAAATCCCTTGAAATTAGGGGCGGATATGGTTGTCCATGCCACGACCAAATATATAGGCGGGCATAGTGATGTGCTAAGTGGCGCGGTGGTGTTTAATCAGGATACCCCGTATACACAACGATTGATTCGTATTCAAGAAACAAACGGTGCTGTGCCATCGGCATTCGATTGTTGGTTGCTCATGCGTGGAATTGCGACCTTGCCATATCGGATGGCGGCTGTGAATTTGCACGCGCTGGTAATCGCAGAATTTTTGGCGAATCATCCCAAAATTGAGCGTGTATTGCATTTAGGTCTGCGCTCACATCCGCAATATGACCTCGCCAAACGTCAAATGACCGGTTATGGCGGGTTATTCTCATTTTTAGTCAAGGGTGGCGCAGAAGAAGCGATGGGAATGACCAATCGGTTAAATCTGATTAAGCGAGCCACCAGCTTTGGTGGTGTGCATACCACGATTGAGCATCGGGCTTCGATTGAAATCGGGACAAGCACCCCACAAAATTTATTGCGAATTTCGGTGGGCTTGGAGCATCCAGATGATATTATTGCCGATTTAGCCAATGCGTTGGGATAAATAGATAAGCTAGGTTTATCATCAAAAAAGCCCTTTCAACTTCGCAAATTGAGAGGGCTTTTTAATTGAGTTGTTGATTATTGGGATGGTGTTTGTAATGGGATGCGGATGGTGAAGGTTGAGCCTTCATTTGGGGCGCTAATGAGTTGTATTTTGCCATGTAGGGCATCGGTTAATTTTTTGACGATGGTCAACCCTAAGCCTGTCCCGCCATATTCACGGGTTGAGGATTGGTCTACTTGGCGGAATGCCTCAAAAATATAATCATGCGCCTCTGCGGGGATGCCGATGCCAGTATCGGTAACAATAACTTGAAAATAGGTTTGGTCTGATGTAGGGGTTAGCGTTAGGCTAACCGACCCACCAGCAGGTGTAAATTTGACCGCATTGAGCAATAAGTTAATGACAATTTTGCTAACTGCATCTTCATCTCCGACCAAAACGGGGGGTAAATCTGGAGAGAGCGTAAAGGTTGGTACAATATTTTTTTGTTGTGCGAGTACCCGAATTTGCTCATGCCATTTCACCATGAGATGTGCAGGGCGAAATGGCAAGCGGGCGGGTTGTAAAAATCCGGCTTCGATACGAGATAAATCTAAAATATCGTTGATGATGGCGATTAAGTTTTTGCTATTGGCGCTAATACGTTCCATCATCCGCAACGCATGAGGGGGTAATTCAACACCCATACCACTGAGCATAATACTCGAAAATCCTTCAATCGCATTCAATGGTGTACGGAGTTCATGAGTGACAGTGGCGATAAATTCTGATTTGAGCCGAGAACTTTCTTCTGCTTGCTGAGTGGCAATTTGCAATGCTTTGGTCCGTTCAGCCACTCGTTGTTCAAGTGTGTTCACCATCCGAATATTTTCGACTGTTGGGGCAAGTAATACGGCAATGGCTTGATAAATGCTTTTTTCGAGGGATGAAAATGTATGAACTTTATCCCATGTGATATTGACCAACCCGACCCAACGACCTGCGGTATAAAGGCGTATCATCGCGGTGGCAATGGCATCTACAGAGATAAAAATGGCGCGTGTAATCTCGTCCATTTCGGCATCGGTATGAGCATCTTCAATAAAATGAGTATGCTCATTCATGTTAATCCACAAACTGGCAACAGGCATTTCTGGGAGATAAAAGCGTGCGCCAATGGGCATTAACAATTCTGCGCCATCATTTTTAACAGCGACCAATTCTGACCATTCAGGATAACCTGTTGGGTCGAGGTCAAAATAAA
>CALDGT010000202.1 GCA_937942935.1 uncultured Chloroflexota bacterium
TCATCATAGCGCATGTGTCTATCACCAAGATATGCCAAGTTTATGCGGGTAGTTTATGCAAAAAATTTTGATTCTCGAATAATTTCATCTGCCGAGACGAAAGTTGCTTCTGCAACCGTTTGACCCGTCTGCTTGAGGTAATGCTGAACGATATGATACCCCATCGCATAACCCGCAAAATCGGGAACACCGACTTTGGGCAATCCCATCACATCCGACATAGCATCCCCAAAGATATAACCACGTACCTGATGAAACCCAGATAAGTGAATGGCATCACCGATGATTTTTTTGGTCTCATCGAAGCGTGATTGGTCAAAATCGGTCACATAAAAGCCGATTTTATCCTCACCATATAATTCTGCCGCGAAAGATTCTGCCAACCCTTCTGCGATGATATATTCGCCAACCGTCACATCCATCCCAAAGGGAAATAGGCTAAAGCGAATATTATGATGAAATTCATGAACAGTCGCCCCTTGCAACCGACTGAGGCTATAATCGGTTGCATCACCATATAAGGTCATGATATATCCGGGTGTGCTACCATTTCCGCTATAGCCACGCTGTAGTGGGATGCTATTCACATCACAAATAAGCAGGGCGAATGTCGCCGATTCAAGCGGAATGCGGTCTTGATACGCCGAAAATGCTCGATTTGCATCGTCTAGGGCTTGTATGGCTTTATCCCACGCATTGTAATGAATGAGTTGGTCTAATAATGAACTTGCCCAATCCCGCTTTTCACCAGCGAATTGGTCAGCAGACATCAACCACTGTCTGAACATCCCAACGCCATCTGTGCCACCAAACCGTTGTACCAATCCATCAAAAGGGGTGACGATATAGTCACGAAATAACGTTTCGCGCTCTGTGTCATCTTTAATTTCTCGCATACGCTGATAAATAGATTTTGTATCGAGGATATTGAACTTCATAAAAATACTCCGTGATATTTTTGATATGTGATTTTATGTTGCATAAAATCAGTCTAAACTATCACGGAGCGTTAGGCTCAAGAGGCAATTTTAGGCGGGCTTATTCCCCAATTTCGACCAAACGTTGCCCACGGTCTATGACATCGCCTTTTTGGACATAAACCGCTTTAATTGTGCCGTCATTGGGGGCGCTGGCGCGGATTTCCATTTTCATCGCTTCTAAAAGCACCAATGTTTGACCTTTTTTGACCACATCCCCAACCGCGACCAGCACATCAACCACTTTACCGGGCATTTGTGCGGTCAAATCATCACCCCCGCCTGCCCGCTTGCGTTTGCGTGTTTGTGGGGTGGGTTGGGTCAGGGTAAAATTGCCGCCTTCTGCATGAGCATATCGCTCACTCCCATTGCGAGCAGTATGAACCACCTCGCGCCCGCCATCCCATTGGATGAGCCAAGCGTCATCGGTGAGTGATGTGGCAAAAATTTCGTGCGCTGTGCCATTGATGGTGATGGTATATGCCCCATCACCACCCTTTTCTAAATTTAAGTGATAAATAGTCTCGCCATGTTGATAGGTAATATTCACAATTATGCCTCTGGACACGCCGACTCATTTGGGCGCAACGATTTGGATAATTCATCAAAATAAGGGCGATTATCCACCGTCACCGCGACAATGAGGGTGGCGGTGCGGGTTGGTGTGATGGGAATCACCCAGTAGCGCAAATTATACGCTAATTTATTAATCACAGCATCATATTCATATAACCGAACATTGCCAATGGTGCATACACGCAGACGGCGTGAGCTATCATAGCTACTAAGGGCATCCATCACCCATGTATCATCCACTTTTTCGGCGGCGATGACGGCAGTTTCTGGTTTGGGTGTGGTGGCATCAAACCGTAAAAAGTCTAAATAAACAAGGCTTGTGGGGTCTGTGCGATTCAATTCGACTGTGGTACGGCTTAAATTTTCGGCATTGGTTTGGGTGCGTTCCCATATATCGGCGGGTAATTTGCTGGCAGGTACAAGGTCATTGATATAATCATTATCGGTCATCGTCCGATTCGATAATA
>CALDGT010000203.1 GCA_937942935.1 uncultured Chloroflexota bacterium
GAATTGATTCAAGGTGCATTTGCGACCAAATAATTCAAATCTGCGGTGATATATACACCAAAAGGTGGCACATACGCTTTGCTAGTATCACCCTACCAGACAATTGGTTTGTAGGGTGACACTAGCGCCAACGGCGTGTATGTGCCACCACATAAATCCAAAATCACCTTTTATTTAATGCTCGCAATGGCGCGTTCTACGCTATCTTTTGGACTCACACCGACTTGAACATCCACCAAAATACCATTTTCATCAATAACCCAATGTGAGCGTGTGACACCCATATATTTTTTGCCAAACATAGATTTTTCGCCCCAAACATCATAGGCTTCTAACACCTTGTGGTCGGTGTCACAAACCAAATCATAAGGCAAGTTCTCGCGTTGTTGCCATTTCTTTTGGTCTTCTGGTGCATCGGGGCTAATCCCAATCACCACCGCATTTGCACCTTCTACTTTTGGAAATTGGTCACGAAAACCGCAGGCTTGGGTGGTGCAACCGGGTGTCGAGGCTTTTGGATAGGCGAATAAAATGACCTTTTTGCCCCGATAATCGCTGAGTTTGACTGTTTTGCCATCTTGATTGAGCAATTCAAAATCTGGGGCAACATCACCAATTTTTAATGTCATGAGGTTATATCCTTTATGGAGAATCTTTACACAGTAACGGCATCAGCATACACTAGACATATTAGAAATATGTGAACAAGGAGGAATTTCGATGATATTTGCGATGATACAATTACTCAATTTTGCCCTGTTAATCGGCACAATTGCCTTGATGTTTGTGGCATATCGCCATTTAGAAAAACAAGCCCTATCACCCAAACAATTTTTTATTTGGTGTTTGGTCATCTTGTTTATACCCTTTATCGGCTCAATAATGGTACTTACTTATTTCGATAGACCACGCGCAACCAATTAAGGCATATACCCATGTTCACACTCATCACACCAGACCACATTGCTAATTTAACCATCCTCGCAGGCACAGAAAATGTGTCTGTCGCACAATCTGAGCGCGATTTACATTCGCGTGACCAGTCATATCATCCTGCACATCCCGCCGATGTGGTCATTTTTGGGCAATCTGCCGACCAAATTAGTCGTGTGGTACATTATGCCAATACGCATAAAATCCCGATTACACCATGGGGTGTTGGGACAGGGCTAGAGGGCGGCGCAATCCCTGTTCATGGGGGAATTTTACTCTCACTGGAGCGCATGACACACATCGTCGCTGTCCATGCCGATGATTTTCAGGTGACGGTGCAAGCAGGGCTTGGGCATAAAGATTTGAATAAGCAACTCGCTAAATATGGGTTATTTTTTCCGCCAGACCCCGGCGCAAATGCCAGCATTGGTGGGATGTTGGCAAATAATGCGGCGGGAATCCGCACCGTAAAATATGGTGCGAGCAAAGATAACGTGTTGAAAATGCAAGTCGTCTTGGCAGATGGTCGGATTATTGAGGTTGGGTCGCGGTCTATCAAACAATCATCAGGTTATGACCTATTGCATTTATTTGTGGGGAGCGAAGGCACACTGGGCATCATCACCCAAGCCACGCTCAAACTTGTCCCCATTCCGCAACACATGAGCGCGATGGTGGTGGCATTTCCTAGTGTCGAAAGTGCCATTCAAGCGGTTGTCGCCCTCAAAGGCAGTGGGTTAGACCCTGCCGCCCTCGAATTTGTAGATGCTGAACATTGTCGCCTATTGCGTGAATCGGATGGGGTAGACCTGTTAGACCACCCTACCTTGTTCATCGAATTTCATGCGGGGCAAGCCTCGTGGTTAGAGGCAGGGATTAAAATCGCATCGGATATTTGCACCGAGATGGGCGCAATTCATGTGCGTGCCACCACCGATAGCACCGAGCGCCTCAAATTATGGCACGCACGTCATCATAGTTACGAAATTTTGGTACGGGCAAACCCCACTAAAAAGATTTTGGTGATGGATGTGGCTGTGCCAATTAGCGCCTATCCCATTCTCATCGGCTATATCGAATCATTGCGCCCCACTGTGCCATTGCAAATCACAATGGTCGGTCATGCTGGCGATGGCAATATTCATGTGGAATTTGCTTATGGGGGTGAAGCAGAATTCGCACTTGCCATGCAAACAGACCGACTGATTGTGCAAAAAGCATTATCTTTGGGGGGAACTGCTACAGGGGAACATGGCGTGGGCATGGGCAAAGCCCAATTTATGCCCACAGAACATGGTGAAGCATATCATGTGATGAAAATGATAAAGTCTATATTAGACCCTAATGGGGTTTTGAATCCGAGTAAAATCTTTACTGATTAAAACTCGTATTCATCCTCATAAAAATCATCATCATCATCGTCATCATAATAGTCCTCGTCATCGTCATAGAGGTCGAAGTCGTCTTCTTCTTCTTCGTCAATATCATAACCGGCGTCTTCGATGAATTCTTCATCTTCATCAATATCGAAGGTGCTGACTTCTTCTTCCTCTTCTTCTAGTTCCACCTCTAACTCTTCTGCAAACTCATCTTCTAAGAGGGTATCATCATCCTCTTCATCAAGGGGTTCTGCATCGAGTTCTTCTTCATCCAGTTCCTCATCATCACGAGGACCTAATGCAGTGGGATAGCGCGATATGGTGAAAAATAGCTTGTCATTCAAGGTTAATACCCCCTTGTCCAATATATCCAATCTTAATGTGCATATTTTAGCACGCGATTGAAATTTTCAAGCCTTAAAATTGGCTTTTTCATCTACGATTAACCACCATATCTAAAAAATAGGCGTGTAAACGCGGGTCTTGAGTGAGTTCTGGATGAAAGGCGGTCGCAAGCCAATGCTTTTCGCGGGCGGCGACAATCCGATGTTCATCTAATTGCGCCAAAATAGTCACATTCTGCCCTGCTTTGGTCGCTAATGGGGCGCGGATAAAAATCGCATGGAATGTGCCACCTTCTAAGCCAGAGATGGATAAGTCTGTCTCAAAACTATCTACCTGCCGACCAAACGCATTG
>CALDGT010000204.1 GCA_937942935.1 uncultured Chloroflexota bacterium
CACGCCAATACTCGGATAACCATAATCCAATAACCACGATTGCCGTTCTTCCCATGTCAAATCGAGGGGCAGATGGCAACTATAACAGGTCGTTTCGCTCAAACCGTAACCGTGTAAGATTGGGAATCCGAATGTATCTTCAAAATCGCGGACTAATGCTAATGCGAGTGTCCCCGCACCACAGACAAAATGCCGAAAATGCGTGAGTCCGCGCCGATTGATATTTTCGCCAAATAATCCATGACCCTCTTTTTGTTGCTGGCGGGCATGTTCGAGCAAAAATTGGAGCAATGTCGGCACAACCGAGACGATATTCACTTTTTCTTCGATGATTGTGCGCCAAAAATGGCTGGCAGAAAATGCCCGTGTGAGGACAGTAGACCCGCCGACTAATAACGGTGTCATGAGGGTCATCACAATGCCATTCACATGATGAATGGGCAAAACACACATCGTCCGTTGGCTACCTGTGATGTGTTGGGCGTGCGAAATGCCATACGCATCCACCAACAAATGATATTGTGTGAGTACCACACCTTTGGGGGCGCCCGTTGTGCCACTGGTATAAACCAATAATGCCTCATCATCCAATTGCGCCACTGCCTCATCCGATTTTTTGAGCGTATCATCATTTGATTTGACAGGAGCGCCATCGCCTAAAAATGTCGTGGATAAATTTTTCACCAGCGTGTTGAAATGTTTATATTTGCTGGTGGCTTCTCCGCCAACGGTGATAATTTCACGGATATTCGATGCCCCAAGTTCTTCGGCAGGGTCGCCATAAATAATTTTTTCAGCGCGTTCTAAAAATTCATGACGCACGAGGCAAATCACCGCCTCGCTGTTGCGGAGGATATACGCGATTCGGCGGTCATCTTCGGTGACATTCTGAGGTGCAACCGCCGCGCCCAAAATCCAACACGCCATATAAATAATCACCGTCTCACTATGGTTATAAGCGATGGTCGCTACCCTATCACCACGCCGAACACCACAATCATCATATAAAAAATTGGCGGTTTGATGCACCCGCGCATTAAATTCGGCGTATGTGAGCAGTTCACGGTTGCCATCTTTATCTAAGTGAATCAGATATGGCTTATCGGGCGCGGTTTTGGCATGGAGCGATAGTAAGTGGCGAATATTGCGAAATGGCAAACGTCGTTTTTCTGGCGGAATTCCGTCTATATGTTGTGCTAGATGAATATTTTGGGCAGTTTTTGAGTCTAAATCGTGCGACATAAAATAATAAGTCCTCTCTAATTCAGTATTTTATCCCTGCTCATTATAACGATTTTGGGCAATTTAGAACAACTTAGCCCGCTTCTGCGTATAAACAGATATACACCGATTTTTTATGGAGGAGAAATCTCATGTCACAAAAACAATACGAGACCGAATGGTCATTTTCTTTTGATAAAATTGCGGAACAAATCAGCAATACGGTCAATCAAGCCGTGAATGCCTTCAAAGATGATGAAGAACTCAAAACAACTAGCCTGAGCGAAGAAATTCGCGGGGCGACTAGCGCCAATATCACCCTCAAATTTTCTGTGGGCGAAAATACAGTTAAGGCGCTCACTGCATCGGATAACCTGTTAGAAGCTGATTTAGCCTATTATGGCGAGGTCGAATTTGAAGCCTCTGGCGATGCCCAACGGGTTGTCAAATTGGCGCAATCTGATATGCGTTTTGGTCGGATGATAAAACACAATAAACGCGATAAAGTTCGTTGGGAAGTGCGCCTTAGCCCCGATGTGCCGATGTCACTCAATCTCAATGCCCCTGTGGGTGTGTCACACATTGATTTGAGCCAGTTGCAACTCACCGAATTGACCTATAAAGGGGGTGTTGGCGAGCATCATATCCAATTGGCGCAAAGCACAACCCCATATCATGCCAATGTAGACACTGGTGTCGGTGAAACAGAAATCACTGTCCCGCAAAACACATCTGTGAACTTGCAAGTTAAAGGCGGAGTTGGCGAAATCAGAGTGATTGTCCCACAAGGTGTTGCCGTTCATTTGACTGCTTCGCATGGTTTGGGTGATGTGATTGTGCCAGAAGGATTAGAACGCCTCAGTGGACGCGGTGGGGTGGTCGGAAAAACTGGTGTATGGCAATCTGCAAATTATGCTGATGCTCCACAAAAAGTCACGATTCATTATCAAGGTGGCGTGGGCGCGTTCAAACTAGTTTTTGCCTAATTTCATCCAAATAAAAAATCCCCTCACATTTATTTGAGGGGATTTTTTTATTACTTAGGCTTCTGTTTCGGTTGGCACAATGCCCCAATCGGGCAAGGTGCGGTCAAAGACAAATACCACCATCGGCGGTTCACCTTCTTCAAGGGTGTCCATATATTCGCGCCCCCAACGATAAATCCAATGGGCGGCGGTGAGTGACATATTCACACAACCATGACTTTGAACGGTGCCAAAATTATCGTGCCAGAATGCACCGTGTAAGGCGCGGTCTCCATTAAAATAGAAGGTGTATGGCACATCTTCCATATAATAAAACCAATCATCATTGGGATTGCCGCGTGTCATCAGGCGGGGGTCGAATTCGGCATATACATGATACAAACCGGGTTCTGTCGGACTCCATGGCTCACCCGTTGCGGTGAGGGTCGCAAACACCAACTTGTCGCCTTCATACGCCATCACAACTTGATTTGCCACATCTACCGCCACCCAAATATCGCTGTCTACATCTTCTGGCATTTCGATAGGTTCAATGATATTCACACTATCGGCGGGAATCCATTGGTCAATGCCAATTTGCACCCATGCCACACCATCTACTTCAGCGCGAGCAAAAAAGGTGAGCAATTGATATTTGGGGAGCGCGTTATCATTGGCTTCGCGTGGGGCAACACCGGGGGCGGTGCTGACGAATACAATTTTCCGATTCCACCCCATTGGGTATTCTAATGTGTTGCCTTCGTTGAACAAAACACCACCCAAACGTGAATAATAAGCAGGTCCAAGCGATGATGCGGGAATCCATTCACCCGGGTTAATTTCTGCCCAATCGCCTTCAATGCGGATGAGGCTGACATAAAATTCGGCGAGTGCGCGATGATACAGCACATTACCATTGGGAGCATCTAAAACATTCACTTCGGTGATGACTTGACGATAATCTATCCGATACATCGCATTGGGGTTATAGAGTAATTCTTCTACTCCCGCAGGTGCATAATTTTGGATGATTTCATCTGCTACCGCGAATTCTGCATCGAGGTCTTCACTAGATTCTTGTGCGATGAGGGTGCTGGTAACAATAAAACTGAGGGCAAGACAAAGTGCCATTCCAATAAACTTACGAAGCATAACGGATTGTTTCCTTTCACTCATGAATCGTTCATTTTTTATGATAGCCGAAAATGCCCCACATATCAAACCGCAAAGCCATCAGCCTGTAAAAAATTTGTAACCCTGTATCGAATATGCCATAATCCGCATTTATAATGAATAACACGTTTATTGGAGCAAGGATAATAAAATGCACGATAACAACATCTCAAAACGCTATCAACTCACCCGCAAATTAGGCGAGGGGGGGATGGGGGTGGTTTATCATGCACATGATAGGCTTATGGGGATGAATGTCGCACTCAAACAAGTGAACACGAATCCTGCTAATTTGTTAACCAATTCATCCGCACAAAATCCATCAGATGACCCGCGCTTATCGCTTGCCCATGAATTTCAGATGATGGCATCCTTGCGCCACCCAAATGTGATTGGTGTTCAAGACTATGGGTTTGGGCGTAATGGTCAGCCATTTTTTACGATGACCCTTTTAGAAGATGCCCAAAATTTATTTTATGCCTCACAAAATCAACCAATAAACACCAAAATTGATTTTGCGATGCAAGTATTACAAGCCCTCTCCTATATTCATCAGCGCGATATTTTGCACCGAGACCTTAAACCAAGTAACGTGCTGGTCAAAAATGGGCGTGTGTATGTGGTAGATTTTGGTTTGGCAGAAGCGCGTGATACCCAACAGGTTGGGGTCGCGGGGACACTCTCTTATATGTCTCCAGAAGTCCTCATGGGTGAAAAACCAAGCCCTACATCTGATTTATTTTCATTAGGCATCATTTTATATGAGATGATTGTTGGCAAACATCCATTTGTCGGTAATACTGTCACCGATACCATCACCGCCATCATTCAGGGAGAACCCGATTGGTCTGCTTTGGATGTGACTATAGATTTATTGTGGGTGATGCAACGCCTGCTCGAAAAATCGTCCGCAGACCGCTATCAGACTTCTACAGAAGTGATGAAAGCACTTAGCCAAGCGACAGGTGTCCCTTTGCCCCCCGAAACCAGCGACATCCGCGAAAGTTTTTTGCAAGCGGCGCGATTTATTGGGAGAGAACAAGAATTATCGCAATTGATGGCAGGGCTAAAAGAGATTGTCACTGCATCAAAATCACCTGAACGTGCCGACACAGCACAAGCCGTTGGTGCAAGATGGCTGATTGGTGGTGAAAGTGGGGTGGGTAAGTCTCGGTTGGTCGAAGAAATTCGGATTCGGGCGATGGTGCAAGGGGTGATGGTCGTGCGCGGTGGCGCGGTATCTGAAGGTGGATTGCCCTATCATTTATGGCGCGATTTGCTCCGCAGAATGATTTTGGGCGTGGATGTAGATGAACTCACCCTCAGCGTCTTAAAAGAAATTGTGCCAGATTTACCGACTCTATTAGACCGCCCAATCCCCAATTTTCCAGAAGCAGACGACCCCACAACCTTCCAAAAACGGTTATTTGCGGCAGTTGAAACAGTCTTTCGGGGGACATTATCTCAAATGCCGGTTTTGCTCATTGCAGAAGATTTGCAGTGGGCATCTGAAAGTATCACACTATTGAAAGATGTATCACAACTGACACACGATTTGCCATTAATGGTTGTTGGTGTGTATCGGGATGATGAACGTCCCAACTTGCCGAGCGAATTATCGGGTTTTGAACTGATGAACTTGCACCGCTTATCTACTGATGAAATTACGCGCCTAAGCAGGTCTATTTTGGGGGATATTGGAGAACGCCCTCAAGTGGTGGACTTGTTGGAACGCGAAACAGAAGGAAATGTATTTTTTCTGGTCGAAGTAGTACGCGCATTGGCAGAAGATGCGGGTAGCCTTGCCGATATTGGTTTGGCAACCTTGCCCTCTCAAATTTTTTCGGGCGGGATTCGTAGAATTGTTAGTCATCGGCTTGAACGGGTTTCTGAATGGGCGCGAGAATTGCTCAATGGGGTGGCGGTGGCGGGCAGGAGAATTGACCGTAAGGTGATTTCTGCCTTAGCTCCGAGTGTGGATATTGAAGCATGGCTCACAGAATGTTTGAATAGCGCCATTTTATCAGTATCAGAAGAAGTTTACCAATTTGCTCATGATAAATTGCGCGAAGGCATATTGGCGTTGTTATCTGATGACCAATTGCGTGTTTTGAATGGGCAAGTAGCAGATGCGATAGAGACCGTTTATGCCGATAACATCGAAAACTTTGCGGGAGTTTTGGCGCAACACAATCAAAAAGCGGGAAATTTACAAAAAGAAGCTCATTACACCATCATCGCCGCCCAACAAGCCCAAGAAGCCTATAATCATCACGATTCTAAGCGGTTGTATCAGCGTTTGCTCGAAATTCATGCCGAACAATATAGCTCAAACCCGACCCAATATTTGGCGAAAGTATATCATGGGATTGGGCGGGCTTGTTATGGTGTGAGCGATTATGAGAGCGTGCGCCAATGGCAAAATAAAGCCTTAGAGATGGCAAAACAAGCGAATGATATTTTTTTCATTGGCGAAGCCGAATTTGCGATTGGTGAAGTGGATATGCGTCAGGGATTTTATGATTCTGCCCTAGCCCTCACCATTGCCAGCAAAGAAAAATATAAGCAAGTAGGAAATTTGAAAAAAGAGGCGTATACCCTCATGAGTATTGGCATGATTCAGGCACGCACAGGTCTATTGGCAGAAGGCACAAAGACCACAGAAGAATGCTTAAATATGATGCGCGAGATTGG
>CALDGT010000205.1 GCA_937942935.1 uncultured Chloroflexota bacterium
CTGTGAGAGGATTATTGAATGTTTCGATAAATATCTGGAATAAAACAGCAATCCCCGCCGCAAAAATTTGCCCAATGCCTAATTGCACGGCGTTAAATTCATAAATATCATCTAATACCGCGATAATGAATAAAAAGCTACCACCGAGTAATAACCCAGTCACGCGGATAATTTCGGCGGGGTCAAAACGAGGTATCGGCAAAAATTGGGCAATGATTACCGCAATCGTAAACCCGAAAAAAATGGCTACACCGCCCATTTTAGAGACTCCGCGTAAATCCCCTTCGGTGGTACGCCGTCCACCTGCTTTGGATGTGATACCCCATTTACGCCCCAAAACTGACATGAGAGGCGTAAGCAAGAGTGTAATTGAAAATGAGATGCAAAATACGATGATAAAGGCACCTGTTTGTGCGGACATAAATCACCCCGTCCCAAATTGTCTGTCGCCAGCATCACCTAAACCGGGTACGATGAATCCAATATCATTTAGGCGTTCATCCACAGCACCCACATAAATTTGCACATCAGGATGGGCTTTATTCAACCGTTCAACCCCTTCGGGCGCGGCGAGCAACCCCATAAACTTAATATGTTTCACACCCCATTCTTTGAGGATGTCTACTGTTGCAACTGCCGACCCGCCCGTAGCTAACATTGGGTCTAAGATAATACACATTTCTACAGTCGCTTGGTCGGGGAGCTTATTATAATATTGCACAGGGCGTAGGGTGTGTTCATCCCGATACAACCCAATATGCCACACTTGGGCATCTGGAAGTAATTTCATCATACCCTCAACCAGCCCTAACCCTGCCCGTAAAATAGGGATAAGCCCAATTTTTTCATTCGCAAAATATCCATTTGCTTCGCCCATCGGTGTTGTTACTGTCCGTGAGGCTAGATGGAGATCTTGTGTGACTTCATAACTCAGTAATAAGGCTAGCTCATGAACTAAATCTCTAAAAACACGATAATTGGTATTTTTATCACGCAAAACAGTCAATTTATGCAAAACTAGGGGATGCTTAGACACATGAATATTAGACATGATTGATTATCCTCTCTTATGGCATTAGCATTTTACGCGCCAATTTGTCCCCTGTCAAAATAGGATAAAAATCGGTTATACTTTAGAACATATTACTCATATCTGGAGCGAAATCGCATGTCCGATGATGGACGTTTAATCAATTCTGCATTACAAAAAGGCGAGCGCGATAATATTGCCCTGCGCCCACAATTTTTGAGCGATATTATTGGTCAAGACCGTGTACGCGAAAATTTGAGGATTATGATTGATGCCGCCAAATCACGCAAAGAACCCCTCGACCATGTGTTATTTTACGGACCACCCGGTCTTGGTAAAACATCCCTCGCCCATGTTATCGCCAATGAAATGGGTGCAAAAATTCATGTCACTGCGGGACCATCCATTGAGCGCGCTGGCGACCTTGCCGCCATTCTTACCCACATGAAACAAGGTGATATTTTATTTATAGATGAAGTGCATCGTCTTGGGCGTGCAGTAGAAGAAATTCTCTATCCCGCAATGGAAGATTTTAAGTTAGATATTGTCATCGGCAAGGGACCCGCCGCCAAAAATGTCCGCCTCAATTTGCCCAGATTTACCGTCATCGGCGCGACCACTCGCTTATCACTCCTTGCGGGTCCGCTCCGTGACCGATTCGGCGCACGCTTCCGCATGGATTATTATGACCAACCCGCGATGGAATTTATCCTTAATCGGGCGGCTGGTATGTTGAAAGTGACGATTGAAGCACAAGGTGCATCGGAAATTGCAACCCGTTCACGCGGGACACCGCGCGTTGGTTTGCGATTGCTTCGCCGTGTTCGGGATTATGCCCAAACACGCGCACAAGGGATTATCACTCAAGCCGTAGCCATAGAAGCCCTCCAACTGATGGAAATAGACCCGCTTGGATTAGATGAAATAGACCGCCGTATTCTTGCGACTATTATTGAGAAATTCAATGGCGGTCCAGTTGGGTTAGAGACGATTGCCGCCGCCATCAGCGAAGACCGCGCAACCATTATGGATGTATATGAACCCTATCTGCTTCAACTCGGATTTCTGGATAGGACACCGCGCGGTCGGGTTGTAACACCTCATGCCTATAATCATTTGGGGTTACGCTATGATAACCCACCGTATGTCAAATTAACCCTAACCGATGACGAAGAAGACCCTGATATTCCGAAACAAGACCCGCTATTTTAAGAGGATATATGCGTTTAACTGATTTTGATTATGATTTACCAGAATATTTTATCGCGCAGACACCGATAGAGCCGCGTGATTCATCTAAATTAATGGTGCTAAATCGTGCCGAAAAGACCATTACACACCGCATTTTCCGCGATATTGTCGATTATTTCCGTGCGGGTGATGTGTTGGTGATGAATAATACCCGTGTGATTCCTGCCCGTATACAAGGCTTTCGCGCCGATACCAACGGTAAATTAGAAGTTTTACTTCTTCGTCAATTAGATGAGACGACATGGCGTGTATTAATCGGTGGAAAGCAAGCTAAGGTCGGGATGAAAATCGGCTTTCCAAATACAACCATCGCCGCAGAAGTCTTAGAAGCCACAGAAGATGAACCAGAACGGATAATTCGATTCAGTCAATCGGTGAACGATTTGCTGATTGAACTGGGCGAAACACCCCTCCCGCCTTATATTCATACCCGCGTGGATGATTCAGAACGGTATCAAACAGTGTATAGCCGTCATGACGGGTCGTCTGCCGCACCAACCGCAGGACTCCACTTTACCCCAGATGTGCTATTTGCATTGCGCGAAAAAGGGGTATTATTTGCTTATTGCACCCTGCATATTGGCTTAGATACATTTCAACCTGTCAAAGTGGATAATATTGTTGACCATAAAATTCATCGTGAAGAAGCAATCCTGACTACCGAAAATGCCGAAATTATCAACAAGGCAAAGTTAGCTGGGGGACGAATTATCGCCGTAGGGACAACCACCACGCGCACGTTAGAAACAGCAGGAATTCTTAGCGCAGGTGGCGACCCAACCGACCCAGCCGCATTAGGTGATATTTGCCCATGGAAACCGGTGGTGGCATTTCAACAAGATACACCACTATTCATTTATCCATCGTATAAATGGCGTGTAGTAGATGGCATGATTACCAATTTTCACCTACCAAAATCGAGTTTATTGATGATGATTTCGTCATTTGCAGGGCGCGAATTCATCTTTGAGGCATACGAAACAGCTAAACAAGAAAATTATCGATTTTTCTCATTTGGTGATGCGATGCTTATTTTATAATTGACGTTTAGCGGGGTATCTCGTATAATTTACATTCGCGTTAGATATAATTTATTTGAGAATTCGTTTGGCAGAAATGCCCTTCTTCCCCGTTTATCTGCACGCAAAGCGTTGCGTTAACGGAGAGAAAAGCGAAGATTGGAGCAAAAATGTACGCAATTATTCGTTCTGGGGGACGTCAATATCGCGCCGAAGTTGGCAAAACTGTTGATGTTGAAAAACTTCCCTATCAAGTCAATGAAAGTATTGTCATTGATGATGTCTTGTTAGTTGGTGATGATGCGAAAACCGTCATCGGACAACCCCGTGTACAAGGCGCAACAGTGAAAGCAACTGTTGTATCACAATTCAAAGGCGAAAAAGTGATTGTGTTCCGCTATCGTCAACGTACCAATTACCGTCGTCGCACAGGTCATCGTCAACAATATACCCGCTTGCAAATTGATGCAATCTCAGTTGGTTAAAGAATAGAAATTACGAGAGGTGAACTATGGCACATAAAAAAGGTGGCGGTTCTAGTAGTAACGGGCGCGATAGTAATGCAAAACGACTGGGTGTAAAACGCTTCGGCGGGCAACACGTCAAGGCAGGCGAAATTATCGTGCGTCAACGTGGTACTTATTTCCATCCGGGTGAAAATGTTGGTTTGGGTAAAGACCACACCATCTTCGCCAAAATCCAAGGCGTTGTTGTCTTTGAACGGATGCGTGGTAGAAGTGGGCAACAACAAATTAGTGTTTATGAAACAAACACCAGCCTTGCCCCTGCAATAGGTGACTGATTTTTATGGGGGGTATCATTGCTCCCCACCTCAATTTTATTTATCCCATATCATATCCAGCTATCACGCCACTCACCCTCAGAGCCGTGATAATGCCTAGAGGAGTTTAACTAAGATGAAAGATGGAATTCACCCAAAGTGGTATTCTGAAGCGAATGTGATTTGTGCTTGTGGCAATACATGGAAAACAGGCGCGACCATTCCCGAAATTCGTACCGATATTTGCTCGGCTTGTCACCCATTCTATACAGGTGAACAACGTATTGTTGACACTGAAGGACAAGTTGACCGCTTCATGAAACGTTTGCAAGTGCGCGACAACAAACGCGCCGAATTTGAAGCACGCGAAGCCTCTAAAACCCCAATGGATTTACCATTAACCGAATTGGGCTTAACCAAACGCGCTGTCGAAATTTTGGCACAAAATGGGATTAGCACCGTTGCCGATTTC
>CALDGT010000206.1 GCA_937942935.1 uncultured Chloroflexota bacterium
GGGCATACCTAAGTGATATTAATCTGGTAAGCGAATTTTCAACACAAAATTAGGAGAACCCTGTTCTGGATTGTTGAGCGATAAGGATAGTACCCCTTGCTCGCGCTCATAGAATTCAACATCATAGCCGTGTAAGTTAGGGATGATAGGTGTAATAGCCCCATCTGAGGCTGTATATAACACAAATTCATCTTGATTGGTATGAATAGCCAATTGCTCGCCATTTAGCAATTTATCTATGACAACACCATCTAATTCTAAGGATTCTGCTCCTACTTCGCTTAGGTAGATAATTTGATTTTGTGTGTAAAGATAGGTATCCGACAACCATTTTGAATCGCTAGGGACACTAGCAATTAAATTCCCGTCAGATAACCTCAAAATATAGGTGGTGAATGTGTCAAAAAAATCTATAAACCGATAAGGGCGTTCCATAAATGGGTCTGATAGGATGTCTACAACCCCATTTTGCCCAAGCCTGATTAAGGCATATTCGCCTTGTGGAGAGACCGCAACAATTTCTTCTACTTCACCAATGAAAACAGTGCGCCGTTCTTGTGTTGTTAAATTTAACCTAACAATGCTTGCATAAGGTGTGACGGAGCGATATAACTTTTCGTTATCATCACTAGGAATGACTAAGCCTGTATCACACAAATTTCCTGTGTAGTATCTGACACTCTCGGTTTCATTATAAATTTGGATGTAACATGGACCAATATTTGGACCGTCATCAAAATCGGATGGCACACGTTCAAAATTTTGACTTTGCTGGTTATAGGGTATACCAAAGCGCAATGAGCTAGATAACTGGTCTAGGCTATCGGTTTGAGTAACATCTGCCGTATAATATCGCACAACAGACCACTCTGGCATTCCATCAGTTGAAAATGTAATTACTGTGTCAGATAGCCACACACCAACACCAACCAATTCTTCACTTGATTGACCAAAACCACCTAAAAATCTAAAAATTTGCGTTTGTGTATCGTAACTATAAGCATGATATCGGTATATTGAATTCATAGAACCATAAACATCGGCTAACAATACCAAATAACGACCATCGGTGGATTCCTCTATTGGCACTTGAAAATCAAAATTGACAGGACCCCACGAATCTTCTTCAGGTAATTCAGGGCTAATTTCGTTAGTAGTCATATTGCATAAAAATTCGGTATCACCTAAATAAGTATATATCCACGCAATCTGCCCATTTGAACGCATATAATTATTTATTTCTCGCCAACTTGGGTTACATCTAAAGGTATGTTCATAAAAACGACCATCTCTATAAACACGCCAAGCCTTATCATAACCGCTTGAAACCAACCAGCCATTGCCGTAAGAAACCGAGTAAGGTGTGTAGTAAGAATCACTCAAATATGTGCCATCTAATATTTCTATCTCATCTGGATAGGGCAGATGTAACCACTGCTCATTATCATAAATATGCAACATGCGGTTTTCAACATCGGCAATGGGGTAAATCTCTAAGATTTCTACCCCATCACTAAAAAACGATTGTGTGATAAACGGAAAATCTGGCTCATCTTGAGCCAATATTAAAATAGAGGCGAAGAAGAAGACTATGATAAGTATAAAAAATTTAGGCATGGGGTTTATCCTTTTTCTGATGAATGATGAGGTGAGTTTAACATAGATGTGCAACTCATATCTGATGATATGACTACGCTTACCATGCTATATAATGATGTTCATCAGGATGAAGTGAGAAATGGTTTATGAACACAGATATTTCTACTTTAATATCACAGTTGCGTGATTATTGTGCAAAAAAGGCAGGTAGCGTGAGCTTAATCACGTTTGGCGAAACGCAACCGAGTTATCATCTTTTGGGTGGATTTTTAGATTCGTTTGCCACATTTCGTTTGCGTGAACAACCCTATTATATCAGTTTGCGCTGTCCATCTGCTTTGATGGATAAACTGCACTTATCAAAATCTGAACACTATCATTGGGGGACTGGTAAATGGAAATGGGTAGATGTGAGATTTGATACAGTATCCGAAGCACAATTTTATGAATTGATTGATGCTTCCTATGCGTTGTGTATGAGACGACTGAATCAACACCAGCGCGATTTAATTACACTAGAAGCGCAACATCTAACACCTGATGATATTTTTAATAAATTGATAGACCGCTATGAATTGAATCATCGCAAAGCGGATATTCAGCGTGTTATCACCAAACAAATTTTGATGCAGACCGATTTTGCCGATGAAAAAGATATGACATTAGGACAGAGTAAAATTGGTGGTTCACCAGATTTGCCCATAAATTGGCAACTGCCAACCTATCAGGGCAAGCCATTGGCATTTGTGGCACAGGTAAATTTAGATGAAATCCCCGCGCAAATACGGAATCCTATGTTGCCACAGACGGGCATTTTATATTTTTTCTCGGTGTTTGCGTGGCAATTACCAGACGGAGATTTGCATCCCGACATTGATTGGGACAGTTATAAAAATCCTAATTTCTCGCAGGTGTTATATTGGCGGGGTGGTGGTGAACTGATTCGCCGACCTATACCCGAAACGCTCAAAACATTTAAGCCAGCAAAGGTCACGTTTTTAGAGATGTTCTCATTTCCGCGTGCAGATGATTATCGGCGTGATGTTGCTTTGCAGGATATGCAGTGGACAGAAGACGAATTTGCCCGTTTTGATGAACTCGGATTTGATTTTGACTTTTTAATTTTTCAGCAAATCGGACGTACACCTCAGCATAAATTATTGGGTTATGCCGATGTAATTCAAAATCGGTGTGTAGATGCTGGATGGCGGTTATTATTTCAAATAGATAGTGATTATCATCAACTCCATACGGATATGATGTGGGGTGATGGTGGTATGATTTATTTTATGATTGAAACAGATAAATTAACCCCCACCTACCAAGATTTTACGCATGTCCTATCGGATTGTCAGTTTGGATAAAAATCAAAAATCCCCCAGCACGGGGGATTTGTTGGTCAATCGCCTAAAATACTCGCCAGAATATCATTTATTAACGAGTCTAAATCGGTTTCTACATTCCCAGACAGTGCAATCACGATGATTTCTTCATCTGGCAAATAAACCCCTAATGACGAGAACCCAAGCACTCCGCCAGAATGACCCCATGCTGTGCCATAATCCGTTTCCCATTGTGCCAATCCCAAACTATAATCACCATCCTCATCGGCTTCGGAAAAATTAAGTAATTCTGCCATCATTTCTTCACCGAGTAAGGTTTGGTCTTGGAGCAAGGCTTTGTAAAATGCGGTAATATCTGCCGTATTGGAGACTAATCCACCATCACCAAGCCCTGCACCATCATTTATATCAGTCACATCATCCAATTCACCATCGCCATCAATATCTTCATACCCATTCACAAATCCAGATGGATGTGTTTCAAACATTTGGGTGTAGGTGTTTTCGAGTCCAAGCGGGTCTAAAATGCGTTCACGGAGCAGTTGCGCGAGGGTCATGCCAGAGGCTTGTTCCAAGACCAATTGCATGAGGACATAATTGGTGTTGGAATAATAAAATTCGGCATCAGGCTCAAATAGGGCAGGCTCACCATAGGCAAAAGCAAGGGCTTCTGGGGCTGTCCATTCGTAGGTCAAATCTTCTAGGATAGCATCCCAAAAATCCAAATCGAGATAATCGGGGATACCGCTTCGCATCGCCAACAATTGGCGGATGGTGACGACATCAGCATTGGCGATAGCTTCCACAATATCGGCGGGCAACCAATCACTCGCCAAATCATCTAATCCGAAGACGCCATCTTCCACCAACATCAATGTCACGACTGCGACATACGTTTTAGACATGCTGGCAATGCGGAAGCGGTCATCGGGTACGGTTTGCCGTGAGCCATCTGTTAAACCAATGGTGGGTGTCCATGTGCCATCGGGTGTGGTGAGTTGAACGGCTAAGGCGGGACCATCATCATCCGCATATTCCCGCAAAATATCATTTAATTCATCTTGTGCCGAGAGGGGGATGATTATCGCAAATACCATCACGAAAAGGAGTAATAAACGACGCATTTTGTCACCTTTCTATGTTTACACTAAACCGATTTTACCAGTGTATCATTGAGTATCCCGACACGATACACGTTTGATAAAAATCGCATCCCTACGACATGCCTATGGCATCCCTACGGTGTATTGCTTGCCCCGAATCGGTTGGCTATGCTCATGGCATTATACTAAAAGATATTCAGGAAGAAGGCATTATGAAAAAATTATGTTGGGGCATATTTTTTATGATAGTGTTGGGGATGATAGGGCAGGCTGAGGCGCAAGAACCGCCACCACCGTATGAGGGTGACTTCACCGTCACCTATTATGTGGATAATTACCCTTACGCGCTGAATAATATGCTTCTTAGCTATAATGCTTGTTTAGAATCATTTATGCGTCTGAATCCTGATATTGTTATTTATGATATTCCATTTGGCACATTGGTTCGTATGCCAAGACGCGAAAATTGTTATGATTATTCTGTTTATCCTTATAGTGACCACATGAATGCTTTTATCTATGGCGGAAAAGGTGTTCCGCTTCGCCTTAAATTTTATGAAAATGGACAATGGCTAGATGAGCCATATTATTCGGATGATGTTGTCTATATTGGAGGTTACAAAAGTGTTGAAGATATTGCTAAAGCATATCATATTTGCCTTGATGATTTGTTGGCAGAAAATTATTTGTTACAGCATTATGATGATTATGCCAAACTCCTTGCTTCTCTAGATGTTTTTATTCCCGATTATTACCCACGTTGTTATCTTGATTCTTCAGAACAACAACCTATTAAAGTTGTATTGGATGAGACGGGCGTGATTACGTTATCAGAAAATACATATCCATTCTCCTTACATTTATTTGCAAAGGTCTATAATGTCTGCGCTGAAGAAGTTATAGATTATCGTTTACTTCAACGATTATATACCGGTTATTCCGATGATATAGAAATTAGCATCCCCACAGATGCGCCACCTTGTTATAATGAGCAAGGTCAACGGTTACAATATTTTGATGAGAATAATCAGTTATTAGAGACACCTATTTATAGTGATTTACCAATTTATATAGTACAACCTCAACAAACTATTCAAGAAGTGGCGACTATCACGGGTGCTTGTATCCTCGATTTGATGCGTGCCAATCAGTTTATACATTTGCCGATGAATTATGCTGTAGAGTTATTCATCCCGCCTGCAAAACCGTGTCCATCGGATATTCAATGGTTAGAAATATATCGCCCTACACTTCAAAATGTGGCATTATCGCAAAATATTTGTCTCAAAACGGTAGCAGAATTGAACCCTCATCTCATTACCGATTCTAGGTATGGAACTGGGTATAGACGCTATTCCTATCACTATGATTATCTTACTAATTCAATCGTTTTTATTAAGTATGAGCCTTGTTATCAAACGCATGTGGTTGATAGAGAAGAGTCTATTTACGATATTGAACATTGGTTGAATATTTGTCATGAAGATTTTTTCTATGATAATTATCAGCCCCTAGAAGAGGATAGGATTATCTATACTGATGTTAATGTTTTGCCTTGTTATAATCAGCAAGGGCAACGCTTACAATACCCACCAGATTATGATTATCATCGTGTGTATTCCAATTGGCAACCCGATGAGACAAAACACTTTTTGCCAATTTATTCATCTCTGCAGGTTTATCTTGCAGAATGGTCAGATAGTTTATATGAAATTTCAAGACGATTTAATGTCTGTGTAGAAGATTTACTGCGTGTGAATCCGTCTCTCCGTAACAGAGTTCCACCAGACAATTATCCCGTGTTTATTCCTCAAGTACAACCGTGTTATGATGAGGAAACAGGCTTGCAATTCATCTATATAGATGAAAATGGCGAACCCCTACTTGAACCGATATTATCAGATAAACTGATACACTATTTTGGTATGCCTTCTTACTACCTAGCTTATTATTATAATGTCTGTTACAACCGCATTTCTGATGCGAATGAAGATAAATATGATGAAAACAGAAAACAAAAATATTGGGGCACCATTATTCCAACTGATAGACCCCCTTGTTATGATGAGAATTGGTTTCTCATAGACTACCGTTTGGTTGATAAAAAAGTTCATACAGTCTTAGCTGGTGAAAATATTATCAGCATTAGCCGAAAATATAATGTACCATATCCACTTATTATCGTGGCTAATGACTTATATAATCCTGATATGATCTGGGTCGGGCAGAAACTCATCATCCCCACACCGCCAAAATCGGATGATGCGTGGTGGTTAGTCGTTTTATGGG
>CALDGT010000207.1 GCA_937942935.1 uncultured Chloroflexota bacterium
CCAAGTGATGGATGCGCTTATCGCCTGTGGGTGTGATGAAGAAGCGGTAGACATCTTTGTTCAAACCCTATATGGCGGTGAATTTGACCCGCACGCACAAAAGTTGATACGAAAATTAGTTGCCCATGTTTACGCGGTAGAAATGGAGAAACTGGAATATGTCGAATGATGCACCCACAATCACCCAAGACCAAATCAATGCCGTGATGACGACCATCACCGCCAAACTCGGCGGGGTGTTCGTCACCCCCTCTGCCATCGAACCCATCTTAGAGGGTATGGTGAATGAGAATAACGCCCTCGCGCCCATTGCCAATACGGTGTGGGACATCACCCAACGGATGCACGCCCAAACTGGCGAAGCCCTCACCCTGGTAGCGATGCAAAAGGTGATGATGGAAGAAATCCAAGCACAACGCAATTTTGCAATCAGCAAAGCCACAATTGAGGGGTGGGATAGCGGATTTAAGGACGGACTTCATGCTTCGGAAGAAATGCGTGAGGAATGGCAGTTCAGCTTTTTTCAAGGTGTGGCGGATAACGAAATCGAAGGGCTTGAAGAAGAGCAGGTTTTAGACTTTGCCGAAATCTTCTACGAAGGTCATTTGGACGACACCGCCAAAAAAATGCTATATGACCTCATTATTTATGTTCACCAGAAATATTTGGATGAATTGGCAGAGGTGGAAATTTAAGTCATGCTCACCCAGACCGCGCTTCCATTTATTGACCTGCGCCCGTTCTGCCCCGTGTGCAAACAACACACGGACGAGCTGGTGCAGGCATACCCCGTCACCCCGCGTTTACGGTTGTGTCGGGGATGTTATTCCCGTTTGGGTATCACGATGGATGCGTTTGAAGAATCACCAGCAGGTGAAATTCGCTTCAAAAATACAACGGATGACCAAGAAGCCCTCAGCTTGTGGAAAGCGCGGGAACGGGTGCAAATGGTCAAACATGCGCTACAACGATTGACGGCTGGTTGTGTACTGAAGATAGATGACATCCCCGCCAATTTGGATTTACCCTGCGGGAATCGTCCTAATTGCCCTAAATGCAGGAGAGATGCCCAATACCAAGCAGGCATCCGTCAACAAGCGCAGACCGTCCGCCACAATCGCGGATTAGCCCCCACAACCATGCCATTTCCTGTGTGTAATCGGTGTGGCGGGGTGCATGATAACCGCATTGAATGGAACGGGAATCCTGCCACATATTGCGTGCGATGTGAAGATGAAATCGCCGTTGAAATGCACTACAAGAATCGCCAGATATTCCGCGATGACGAAGGCAATCTCTTGGATGATGAAGCTATCCTAGACAAACTCGCCACCCATCGCCGTGAATTGTTTGATAGAGGGGTACTCCCCGATTATTGGTATATGCTAAAGGAAGCCAAATTATGCCAGATGAAATGATAACACTCCAAATGAAAGCCATCACCATCCATCAGCCGTGGGCATCGCTCATCGCCAGTGGCGCGAAGCGATACGAAACACGCGGATGGAAAACCAACCATCGCGGGCGACTCGCCATCCATGCGGGCAAAGAGTGGAGCAAAGACCACGAACACGCATGGAATAAATTGCGTCGTTCCCCATATACGATAAGCATCCCCGAAGTCGCGCCACTTGGTGCAATCATCTGTGTGTGTGACCTCGTAGATTGCATCCCTGTGGAACAAATCCGCGACCAATTATCGCCACTAGAACGCGAACTGGGCGATTACTCCGATGGGCGCTATGCGTGGGAATTGAAGGTGGTAAAAGTCGCGCCAGCACCGATTCCAATGGCGGGCAAACAAGGGTTATGGACATGGGAATATGACATGCCCAAACCCAGACCGAAAGCCTTCCTCGATACTGAGACCACAGGCTTAGACGAAAATGCGCGAATCTGTGAAATTGCAATTGTGGATGAGCATGGGGAAGTCCTGCTCAACACAGTGGTGAATCCGCAAATCCCCATCCCAAAAGAGGCTTCCGCGATTCATAGCATCACTGATGCTGTGGTCAAAGATGCCCCCACATTTGATGAATTGTGTTCTCAAATTTTGGATATATTTGCGAAATATGAAATCTGTATTTATAACGCAGATTTTGATGCACAGATGATGTGTCAATCCGAGTCTACCAAAACATTCCCAGATATAACATCGGTACGCTCAACTATTTGCCTAATGGAGAAATTCGCCGTCATCTATGGGCAATGGAATGATTACCATCAATCCTATACCTTCCAATCGTTGGCGAAGGCATGTGAATACTACGACATCCGCAATCCTCATCCACATCGTGCATTGGGTGATGCGCTCACGGCGCGGTTGGTATGGTTGGCGATGAGCAAAAAGGCGGTGCGCTGATGGAAACCTGTCAATATTGTAAGGGGCAATTAATGCACTTGAAGAATGAGCAAATCGTTGAATTGTCGGTGATGCGCGTCAAGCGGGTGTTCATCTGCCGTCGGTGCCGTCGACCATCCACCAAGACCGAGATTTATATGCTGGTGCGCGGTGTGCCACTCAATGCCGAGATGATGAAAGGGAAGGGCAGTTTGTGATGAAGAAAATAGTTATCTTGCTCATGATACGCAATCGAAAAATGGCATTTAATCGCAGAGCGTATAGTCGGATTTTGCGGGATTGTTTTCTTTGGAATTACCCGCAAATTGACTTACCAATTGAAACACCTATCCCATTGATGCGTTCACCTTATTTACTTTAGAAAGGATACCTTTATGCGCTGGCATCAACCTGTTAGACAAGTTCCCCCATCAATTAACCCCACCGATTCCAATGGCGACTATCGCCCTGAGTATGTGGAGTGGCTTAAATCGCTTCCCATCGAAACATGGGATGATATTCGTAATTGCCTCGAAGCTGGGGTGTGTGATTATGCTGAATGGGACGGCGATAAGGATGGATTTACCATTAAGCTGTTTGCAGA
The DNA here is from genome assembly GCA_937942935.1 of uncultured Chloroflexota bacterium. Lineage (GTDB taxonomy): Bacteria > Chloroflexota > Anaerolineae > Aggregatilineales > Phototrophicaceae. The sequence continues at coordinate 2,946 of CALDGT010000207.1, forward strand.
TAAAAAAGAAAGCGGGGATGGATTTGGCTATATTTTCTCTATCTCTACGAATGTTTATCTTGAAGATGATACATGGTGGGATATAGAAACAACCGACATGCACACCGATTATTGGCATCACGCGCAAGCCTGCGCCTTTATGTGGCAAGGCGACCCAGAAGAATGGGTAATGGGGAGATATTAATCATGTGGCGCTATATCCGCAAGCGTATCAAACGCTATAAATCCCACAGGCGTTATATACAACACGAGCGTAAACTCGCCAGACGGTGGCGCTTGCCCAAGAAATTGCGCCTTATTCAAAGTTGGGATGAGTTGCAAGACATTTTGAACGATGCCCGTCCAATTCAATTTGTAGGCGGTGACGAAATGTTTATCGTGCCACTATATCCAGCGCCCCATTATCTGGCTATTTATGGCGAAGATCATAAGTTTTGCTGGACGCTTGATGAGGCGATTCAATTCATGGATACCCCTCTGGCAAATAAACCGTACTGGTGGGCTATCCCACACGATAAGGAAACAATGGAACTTGTTCAAGAAATTTTATTTTGGTTTGACGAATACGATAAGGATGTGATGTGAAGCCAACATTTGAAATGAAGATGTGGACACACCTAGATTGCACATGCTCAGTAATTTGCATAAATGGCGTGTGGACGTGGCGCACAGAGAAAATCTCAGGCGATAAGATTAATAGTGGGGTTGCAACCTCTGAAAAAGAGGCAATCGAAAAAGCGGAACAAGCATCGGCTAAATTGAGCGGGCATAGAAGCTAAATAAAAAAGGATGTGTTGTGTATGCCATTATCTAAAATGGAATTTCTCTTCTTTCTCCGTAAGGGGTATGCGCTTTTTGACCGTAAAAGCAAAACTGCGTGCATGATGGAACTCCGCGAAGAACCATATCATTATGAAAAAAGCAAAGTTTACTATACTAATGGGCTTTACCATTATGAAGATAAAGAACACCACTGCTTTGATTCTGATACACCAGACCTTGATATAGCTGGGTTTTGGGCTACCAACCGCAATGGGGATAAAGAGTTTTTTGCTGTTGGGGATAGCGTTATGAATGCGAATGATAAGCCGTACACGGTGGATAAAATAGGCATCCAATATCCTAATAACCCATTTTTATTGTGTAACTATGATGGGATGGCTGTCTACTTTGCCCCATCTGATGTTGTTGTTATGAGTCATAACCGTGATGTTTGTCATGCGGATTTATTGTTTAGATGGTTCGGCAATTGGACAGAAAGGTGAATAACATGGAATGTCCAAACTGTGGAAGTAGCGATTGCGTCACCAGAGATGGATTGCAAAGCATGTGCATGAATTGCGATACCGTGTGGGATGTTGTTGATGGAACTGTCACCTTTTGGGGGACTCCGCCAGAAGATAATGATAGTGCTTTGGTCTGCCCACATTGCGGTGATGAAACAAATGGAGAGGACTACTGCGATAGCTGTGCTAATATATGTCTTATTTGCGGGGATGATGCAAATATCAGTGGTTTATGTAATGATTGCTCATCCTATTTTGGAGGTTAAAATGCTTCACGAAATTAGATACCCCTCAATCCCGCGATTACCGTGGTCACAAGATTATCGTACAGCCCAACAATTAGGGACCGCGTTCCGTGATGATACAGCTACTAATTTCCTTGCAAACGCTAACAACGTTGAATATGCCCAATTAGTTAAATGGGATGGGGGGAATATTTATATAGATAATCAACATATTCATCCTAGAAGCCCATCAGATAACGCATCTCACGCGGTATATTCAATGGCAAAATCAATATGGGCGCGAATTGCTCCTGATATTCCTGTAAATATGGGTATATTTTGCGAAGATTTGCATGTTACTCGTAGTATACAATATCATAATTTGCCCGCATTCTTAATTGCGTTCACATTTGTTGAATTGCGCGGGCATACCCCAATGGTTTTATCTATTGATAAACAACAGGAATGGTGTGATTTATTGGGGCTAACCCATACGCCTATTTTATGGAGAGGCATTATCAACGAGCAAGCTGAAAGCCAAATAATGACTTATACCCCAAATTGGAATAATGATGAGTTAGAAGGGTATGTGCTTCGCCCTGCAAACGATTTTCCCTTGCACGAAATCCCAAAATGGTGTGCTAAATTTGTGCGGGCAGGGCATGTTCAAAGTGAAACTCACTGGCGTGTGCCACCATATAAATACAATCAATTATTCATCTCAAAATGACCTTCAGAGGGGATTACTCGTCCGCAAAACAGTTTATCCCCCGAAGCAGTCATTTTATACCTTCTTTAGAAAGGATGTCTAAAATGTACAAGATTCAGATGAAATCTGCAAGGGGCTGGCTAGATGTTTCCCAATACGCCGACCAATCAGAGGCAAATCGTAAGGCAAAATTGCTCTCAGTCGAAAACCCGAATCATTATCGGGTGGTAGAGATTATTGAAGGGGATGAAGGCACAACCGAGCAACCCCTCATCGCCTACAATTGGGGGCAACCCTACATGGATATGGATGGGGCAGAGGTGAAAGTTCCTTCCTATTATGATTCGCTCACCGATGAGCCAGACGACGACACCCCTCTGGTGTTCTATGGTATTCAATCCCGCCTGAACCCGGTATTGAACGACCTGCGCTACACACTATGGACACGCTTCAACACCCGCCAATATGTGGAATTGGAAGAAGCCTTTGCGGATGCAGAGGCACTGAGCAGACAACACCCAGAGCGCGATTTTCGGGTAATCTATACCGATTTAGTGATATTGCCTTGTATTGTATTTCGTGGTGGTGCAAAATACGCCCAATTGGGGGATGCCCCAATAGATGAATTAGAAAAACGGTAACACCATCATAAAGGACAACTATGTCAACACCAATCCTAATTGAAACCAGCGAAGAGCTGAAAGAACACATGGCGGTTATTGCAGAATACCTGTCTAAAGTTTCCCGTGTCTCGTTATATGGGGAGGCGATTAGCAGTTCATACATTGCTGTGATGTCAAATTTCACCTTTGCCAGAGACATAAAGGCAGGTCTCGTCACACCAGACATGCTAAAAACGCTAGAGGAATATTACCGCGAATACCGTGTGCGCGATGATACAGTGAACACCAATGTTTATTTCAAACCAGTTGATATTGACGATTTGAATAGTGTGGTGGAATTCCTCTCTAAAACCGATGTGCGCCATCTATATCACGGCAAAAAAGTCAATAAAAAGATGGTGGTGATGTTTGGATTACACTACACCTATCTACTCGCACTCAAAGACCAACAGGGATAAAAAATTCGCAATATCACTGAGTTAATGATATAATATACCTACCTTAAAACCCTAAATTTCCATCAAAAAGGTAGGTATATATGTCA
>CALDGT010000208.1 GCA_937942935.1 uncultured Chloroflexota bacterium
GATTGAATTACACGAGCGTCTACGCGAGGCACTTATCCAACGGGTGTTACAAACAACCTCACCCGATTATCTGCTGGATGTGATGAGCCAAGTTCAAACCCGTCAATTAGACCCGCAATCGGCGGTGATGAAAATTTTAGCAAACCATGAGCAAATTTTTCCCAGATGAAAAATAGACAGGTGAAAATAGGGGTTTTAAGCTACAATCAATTGTGTACATTGATAAAAGCGCCCACAATGTTGCGCTTTTATCAATTATCAAATCAACATTATTGTGACGTGAGATTATCACCCTATGAAAATTCCCGGTACAAAGTTTGATATAACAAATACACACATTGATGAAGGATTGACCAAAATGACTTTTGGCGATATGAAACTGTTTTATGGTTCATCTATGCAAGATTTAGGTGAGGAAATCGGCAATTATTTGGGCATTGTCCCCGGTAAATATGAACGAACCACATTCTCTAATGAAAATATTTTTGTCCGACTCAAAGAAAGTGTGCGTGGCAAAGATGTTTATTTGGTACAAACGATGAGTTCTCCTGTCCATGATAATTTTATGGAAATGCTTATCATGATAGATGCTTTGCGTCGTGATTCGGCTTGGCGTGTGAATGTAGTTATCCCTTATTTGAGTTATGGTCGGTCAGATAAAAAAGACCAACCGCGTGTGGCAATTAGCGCCCGCCTGATTGCCAATATGATAGAAGCCGCTGGTGCAGACCGTTATATCACCCTCGATTTGCACGCAGGGCAAATTCAAGGATTTTTTAATATACCGGGTGATGCCCTCACTGCATTTTATTTGCTCAGTGATTATGTCTCTAGCAAAAAAATCCCCGATTTGACCGTTGTCTCTGCCGATTTGGGTTTTGCCAAACAAGCCCGTAATTGGGGTGAGCGTTTGGGTGCGCCTGTGGCATTGGTCGAAAAACGTCGTGTAGATAACAAAGAACGTCCAGAAGCCTTGTCTATCATCGGTAATGTTGAAGGACGGAATGTGTTATTAGTAGATGACGAGGTGAATACGGGTGGGAGTGTCGTGAATGCGGTGCGTGTCTTGCGCGAAAATGGCGCAAAAGACATCTATCTGTCATTTACACATGGCTTTTTTACCCCCAAGACGATAGAACGGTTTCAGGCACTCAATCTTAAAGAAATTATCCTCACCAACACCATCCCACAACCACCACAATTTGTTTTGCCCAATATGACGGTGTTATCGGTTGGGGCGATGTTGGCAGAAGTGATTAAGCGGGCGCATCAGGGGCGCAGTGTTGGTGAATTATTTGATGAATAATTAAAAAGGGAAAATTGCCATGTTTGGAAAAATAGAGTATCCAAAAACACGCACAGTAGATGTTCAAGAAGAATTTTTTGGCACATCTATTCAAGACCCGTATCGTTGGTTAGAAGATGCCGACCATCCTGATGTGTTGGCATGGACACAAACCCAACACGATTTTGCCCAAGAAATTTTGGGCGGGTTGCCTGCGCGGGATACAATCAGAAATCGGCTAACCGCCGTGTGGGATTATCCCAAATATGGCATGATTCCCCGTAAAATTAAAAATCGCTTTTTCTTCACCAAAAATGACGGTTTACAAGCCCAATTTGTGCTATATGTTCAAGAAGATAACCTCCCCCCGCGCCAATTGATTGACCCCAATACTCTTAGCAGTGATGGCACAGTTTCGATGGTAGATTGGCGACCAAGCCCCGATGCTCGTTTGATGATGTATAGCATTGCGGAGAGTGGATTAGATTGGAATACCTTCAAAATTTGTGATGTGGATTCTGGTCAAGATTTGCCCGATACCCTCACACACATTAAATTTTCATCGGTAGCATGGCGCAAAGATGGTTCTGGCTTTTTTTATAGCCGTTTTCCAGAAAATACCGATGAAAAAGGGAATGATAACCAAGCAGTATCACATCAACTCTATTTTCATGCGCTCGGCACATCTCAAGCAGATGATAAATTGATTTTTATCCATCCTGAATTGAAAGGTGCTATTTTAGGCGCAAGTGTGAGCGATGATGATGCGTATCTGATTTTATATATCAGTGGGGATTCATTCGCATTTAACCGCTTATATTATCGCTCCATGTTGAGTGATGGCGATTTTGTCCGTTTATTTGATGTGTTGGATGCGGAATATAACTATATTGGAAACGATGATACCACCTTCTATATCCTCACCACCAAAGATAGCCCCAACAAACGTCTTGTGGCGGTTGATATTCAAAATCCAACCGAATGGCGCACGATTATCCCCGAATCGGATGATGTGATTGAGGGAATAACGATTGCCAATCATCAATTTATTGTCACCTATTCGCATCATGCTTGCCACCAAGTGAAGATATTCAACAAAGATGGGACGTTTGACCATGAAATTCAATTGCCCAGTTTGGGGCGGGTAGGTTTTTTTGCGGGGGCAGGCAGTCACCCCGATGATACTCAAATATTTATCCCATTCACCTCATTTTTGGGACCGATTAGCTTGTATCAATATGATTTTTCGAGCAAGGCGCTCATTCCAATTTATGAAGTGAGTGTCCCGCATTTTAATCCAAACGATTACGAGACGAAGCAAGTATTTTATCAATCGAAAGATGGCACAACTGTCCCGATGTTCATCATCGCCAAAAAAGGATTAGTCCTCAATGGCGATAACCCCACCATTTTATATGGCTATGGTGGTTTTGGTGTTAGCTTGACCCCATTCTATAATTCTGCATTCCCTGTTTGGTTAGAACGTGGCGGGGTGTATGCAGTGGCGAATTTGCGGGGTGGTAGCGAATATGGTGAAAAATGGCATTTGGCGGGTATGTTAGAGAACAAACAAAATGTGTTTGATGACTTTCATGCGGCGGCAGAATGGTTGATTGCCAACAAATACACATCGCACAAAAAACTGGCGATTGAAGGCGGAAGTAATGGTGGGTTATTGGTTGCCACAGCCATGTTGCAACGTCCCGATTTGTATGGTGCAGTGATTTGTCGTGTGCCTGTGATTGATATGTTGCGCTTTCAGCATTTTACGGCGGGGCGCTATTGGACATCTGAATATGGCGATGCGAATACATCCAAAGAGCAGTTTGAATTTTTGCTGGCATATTCACCCTTGCATAATGTCAAACCAAACACACAATATCCACCGTTGCTCATTTTGACCGCCGACCATGATGACCGTGTTGTGCCGATGCACTCTAAAAAATTTGCCGCTACTTTACAAGCACAGGGAAATGAGAATGTAACCTTGTTGCGAATCGAGACCAAAGCAGGGCATGGTTTGGGCAAGCCCACCGCCAAAATGATTGATGAATGGGTGGATGTGTTATCGTTTTTGAATCGGGTGTTTGAGATGGGGATTGTGTAGAGACACATTTCCATTACTTTTCTGAGAGAAAACTAACACGCCTATGCTATAATGGGCGTGTTTTTAATGCGCGAAATGCGTATTTATGTGAAGATAAATATCTACGAGGCATTATGGTTAAAAGCGTACTCAAGACAATTTTTGGCGACCCTGTTGCTCGCGCACTCAATCAATATCGCACAAGGGCAGAAGCCATCACTAAACTCGAACCTCAATTCGCGCAATTGACAGATGAACAATTGCAAGCAAAAACTGCCGATTTTAAGGCACGCTTGGCACAAGGCGCAAAACTGGATGATATTTTGCCAGAAGCCTTTGCGGTTGTCCGTGAGGCGGCGAAGCGCACTATCAAAATGCGTCATTATGATGTTCAACTCATCGGTGGGATGGTGTTGCACGAAGGCAAAATCGCCGAAATGAAGACGGGCGAAGGTAAAACATTGGTGGCGACCTTGCCCCTCTACCTCAATGCACTCATGGGGAAGGGCGCTCATTTGGTGACACCGAATGATTACCTAAGCAAGTATGGTCTGCAACAAATGGGACCGGTCTATTATTTCTTGGGACTCTCAGCGTCTGTCATCCAAAATCAGGGGAACGACCCCACCAGCGGGTCTTATATTTATGACCCGCAATACGAAAATGCTGATGACCGCTTCCGTTTTTTGCGCCCAATCGCCCGCCGTGAAGCGTATCATGCCGATATTACCTATGGCACAAATAATGAGTTTGGTTTCGATTATTTGCGCGACAATATGGTGATGGATGTACCTCAATTGGTACAACGCCCACTCCATTTTGCTATCGTAGACGAAGTAGATAATATCCTCATTGATGAAGCGCGTACCCCCCTCATCATCTCTGGTCAAGCCGATGAACCCTCTAATTATTATCAACAATTTGCCCAATTGGTCAAAAAATTAAAACCAAGTAGTGATGAAAGTATTGCCAACGAAGCGCCAGATGGTGATTATGTGATTGACCTCAAAGACCGTGTTTCGTATTTGACAGAACAGGGTATTGAAAAAATTGAAAAGTGGATGGGCATTGAGCATTTATATCACCCAGATAATGCCGAACTCGTCCCCTATTTGGATAACTGTTTGCGGGCGCAAACTTTATATCATCTGGATAAGGAATATGTCATCCAAAACGATGAAATTATCATCGTAGATGAATTTACGGGGCGTTTGATGTATGGTCGGCGCTTCTCTGAAGGGTTGCATCAAGCGATTGAAGCCAAAGAAGGCTTAAAAGTCCGTCGTGAAAATCTGACCCTTGCTACTATCACCTTCCAAAATTTCTTCCGTATGTATATTAAATTAGCAGGTATGACCGGTACTGCAATGACCGAGCGCGAAGAATTTGAGCGTATTTATAACCTCGAAGTCATGCCTATCCCCACTAATTTGCCCATTAATCGTCAAGATTTTGAAGATTTGGTATATGCCACCGAAAAAGCCAAGTGGGATGCGGTGATTGCCGAGATTGAAGAACGTCACAAGCGCCAACAACCGATTTTGGTCGGTACAGTGGCAATTGAGACATCAGAAACCCTGAGCAAACTGCTCACTAAGAAAAAGATTGACCACGAAGTGTTGAACGCCAAGCAACATGAACGCGAAGCGACTATCATTGCACAAGCGGGACGGCTTGGTGCGGTGACAATTGCGACCAATATGGCGGGGCGCGGTGTTGATATTTTGCTTGGGGGCAATCCAGAGGGCGTTGCACGCGATAAATTACGCAAGCAGGGCATAGACCTGTCGTTGATGACGCATGAAGATTGGGAAATAGCGTTAGAAGAAGCCAAAATTCAATGTGCCGAAGATAAAAAGAAAGTCATTGCAGAAGGTGGGTTATTTGTACTGGGTACAGAACGCCACGATGCGCGACGGATTGATAATCAGTTACGTGGGCGTGCGGGACGGCAAGGCGACCCCGGTGCCTCGCGCTTTTATGTCAGCCTAGAAGATGACTTGATGAAACGCTTTGGTGGAGAACGCATCAAGAACTTTATGAAATGGGCGCGTATCCCAGAAAACGAACCACTGGAACATAAATTGGTCACACAATCATTAGGGCAAGCGCAAGTGCGTGTCGAAGGGCATAACTTTGATATTCGCAAGCGCGTTTTGGAATATGATGACGTGGTCAATAAACAACGTGAAGTGATTTATGCTTTGCGCCGAGAAATTTTATCGGGTGAGGGTTTGCGTGAGCGTTATATCAAGATGCTCGAAAGTAATATCGCCGATGTGATAGATGAATTTGTGGGCGAATCTACCAACCCCGATGATTGGGATTTGGATGCGTTGCACCAACAACTCTATACGGTGTTTCCTGTGCCAACCCATATCACACCCGATACGATGGTAGGGTGGAATCGGGATGAGTTAGAAGAAAATATTATTAATGCCGCCCTCGAAGCGCATCAACGTAAAGTGACCGAATTTGGCGAATTAATGCCCCAAGCAGAACGTATCGCCATGCTCACGGCGATTGACACCCATTGGCAACGTCATTTGACCGATTTAGATATTTTGCGCGAAGGCATCGGTTTAATGTCTATTGCCCAACGTGACCCATTGGTCGAATATAAACGCGAAGCCTTTATCATGTTTGGTACATTGCGCCAACAAATTGACCGCCAAGCCTTGCGGACAATTTTTGTGTGGCAATTGGCGCAAGCGCAACGTCAACCCGTGCGCCGTCAGATGCAAACCGTCCGACCGGGCGCAGAAGCCGATAAGAAGCCAGAACCGGTGCGCGTGACCAATAAATTAGGACGCAATGAACCCTGTTGGTGTGGGAGTGGCAAAAAGTATAAAGATTGCCATCTGCGTTCAGATAAAGCCGCTGGACGTTCCTCATAAGTAAAATTAATGTATGGTGGCATATTTTTATCTTATGCCACCATAAACTATAAAGTGTGCGATAATGGGGTTAGCAACAATACAATATAAAGCACATTTTAGTGAATTCGGTTTAACAACACATGACATCTCTTTCGCTGAATCAACTGTTGGTTATCTTTTCATGGTTTCCCCTCGCTATACTCATTTTGTTTGCCTTGTTGATTGCGCGATTTTATGAAAAATTTTCTAATTATCAGACCTACTCACGCTTTTTTTTAATTCCACTGATATTATTTGGCATATCAGCAGTACGGTATGCGAGTTTAGACACGGCTGTCGGCGACCCCATCAGCGATATTTTGATTGGAATTGGCGGTTTTGTGTTGGCTTTTTTGGCGATTCGCCTATACTGGTTAATGATGATAAAACCTAAAGATAAACAAAAAGAGGAATGAAATTAGGATAATGGCATCACTAGCGAGTGTTTTTGCAGGATTGGGCATGATTGCGGTGGCAATTTTGCTCACTGTGCTAGGGTTGCTCAGTCGGCGCTTGGGACGTGTGACCCGCGCTTCTCCTACATATATTTTTTCTTTTGTGGCGGCATTTTTTATATTAGTGGGTGTGGGTGGACGGTTTTGGGTCTTTCTTCATCCGATGGCAACAGAATATGATAGTGTTGTTTGGATATTGGTCTATAATGGAGCGCCAGCGTTTGGGTTAACATTAGGCGTGATTGTAGCATGGCATTATTGGAGTTGGCTATTAGCGGAGCGGGATTAATTGGACGTTCAGCAAGACCTTTATGAAGTGGTGCGGGCGATGCCCAAAATAGAACTCCATCGGCACCTAGAAGGGGCAGTACGCTTAGAAACGCTTATTGATATTGCCCGTGATTTTGGTATGGAGATGCCCGAATATCATCCAGAGGTATTGCGTCCTTTTGTCCAAATGATGCCAGATGAGCCACGCACATGGCAAAATTTTTTGGCAAAATTCCGTGTGTTGCGCCAATTTTTTCTCTCGCCAAGCGTTATCCGCCGAATCACCCGCGAGGTGGTCGAAGATGCCGCCTATGATAATATCAAATATATGGAATTACGATTTACCCCACGCGCTTTATGTAATTCGATAAAAGCCACGCCCGATGAAGTAGTACAATGGGTTTGCGAAACAGCACAAACGACTGCCAAAGAGCATAATATTCAGGTGCGCTTAATCGTCTCGATGAATCGGCATGAGAGTGTCGAGGTTGGCGAACAAGTCACCAGAGCCGCCATCGCACACATGCACATGGGGGTGGTAGGGATTGACCTCGCGGGGAGCGAAAATGATTATATGGCATACCCGTTTCGTCATGTGTTCCACATGGGGCGCTCGGCGGGGTTGCATGTTACACTTCATGCGGGCGAATGGCAGGGCGCTGATAGTGTTTGGGATGCGATTAGTAATATTGGGGCAGAACGTATAGGACACGGGATTCGTGCTATTGAAGATAGTGGGGTGGTGAATGTATTGCTTCAACGCAATATCACATTAGAGGTGTGTCCGAGTAGCAATGTAGATAGTGGGGTGGTCAAACACATGTCT
>CALDGT010000209.1 GCA_937942935.1 uncultured Chloroflexota bacterium
GCGCCAACTTTCAGGCTTATTATACCCATTGGATAGACGATACTTATCAATCACACCTCCCAACACATGCCCTTCTACATGAAATTGACCGCGAATATCATCATTTATGGGGGTGGGATTGGCTACAGGGTGATGAGCAACTACGTTATATTTTCAAACTCGCCAAAATTTTGCCCGATTATTGGTTTGCGCGGGGGGTTCATCTGACCGAAGGAATCGCGCTCCTGCGTCGGGCATTGCCTCATGCAACAGGATGGGACAGGGCAAATTTGGCGGTGCGCTTTGGGCGCTTATTGGCACAAACTGCCCAATACGCCGAAGCCCGCCCGTTATTAGAGGAAGGCGCACAACTGAGCCGTGAGCAAGGCGATATTGCCCTAGAAGCACTCGCATTAGGCGAATTGAATCGGGTTGTATTCGCATTAGGCGAAGCCCAACTCGCACATGATTATTTGCTCCGCATGGTCGCGCTATACGAAAATAATCCCACCCAAGATGATGTCGCCTTGCGCGAAGTTTTTGCCCGCGCCTATAGCAATTTGGCGGTGAGTTATTTGCAATTGGCGCAACTAGACCAAGCCGAACATTACGGACATATCGGCTTACAAAAACAACGTGAAGCCTCTAATCCTGTCGGAGAAGCCTTGTGCCTCAATACACTCGGCATTATCGCATTAGACCGCCAACAATATGAATTGGCGCGTCATTATTTCAATGAGGCGCTCAAAATTGCCGATACAATAGACCATAAACGCCATCAGACAATTTTTTCTGGTAACTTGGCAGAAGCCTTGCACAAACTGGGTGATTTTGATGGCGCTTTTGCCCGTTATATCCAAACATTGCACCGCGCCCATGCGTTAAATAATCGCAAAACCATGCTCAATGTATTGGAGCAACTCGCCAATGTGGAATTAGACCGCAACCGCCCAATTCAGTCGGGGAAATTTTTGGGGATGGCACTCGCCTTGCGTGACCACTTGGGGTTGGCAATCGCCCCCCGTCAACAAGCCGAATTTGCAACCCGCCAAGCCCGATTAATATCGGCACTCGGTGAAGCCGATTTAGAAACCCATATCCAAGCAGGTCGGACAACCACCATCGAAGCATTTCTAAATAGCCTTATGCCAGATGATAAAACCCCCAGCTAAATAAAATGTGTTATACTATAAAAAATAACGATGATAAGGATATATTTATGCAACCCTACCCTATCACACAAGCCGAACATGAATTAAAAAAACTCCTCTCGCAAGCCTTAAATGGTGAAACGGTTGTGATTATTGACGAAAATGGACAAGCAGTACAACTTATACCCGTCCAAGTCGAATCTAAGCCCCGTCAACCGGGGAGCGCAGAAGGTCTAATTATTATTCATGATGATTTTGATGAACCCTTGAGCGACTTTGACGACTACACATCATGAATTATTTAATAGATACTCATGCCTTTTTGTGGTATATCACAAATGACCCATCATTAAGCCAAACTGCAAAACAAATAATTGGCAACCACGCCAATACCATTTTTGTCAGCATTGCCAGCATGTGGGAAATATCTATCAAAGTTAGTCAAAATAAATTAACAATCATCCCACAACCATTTATTCCATTCATCGAAAACCAGCTTAAAATCAACGATTTTCTGCTATTGCCAATTAAACTTAATGATGTTGGGGTGGTTTCAACGCTACCGTTTTATCATAAAGACCCATTTGACCGTATCATGATTGCACAAGCTATGGTTAATCAAATGCCACTTATTAGTGTGGATGCGCTGTTCGATAGTTACCCGATTACCAAAATTTGGTGAGAAACTTTCTCGAAAGATGATGCAACAAATTCATCAAATTGT
>CALDGT010000210.1 GCA_937942935.1 uncultured Chloroflexota bacterium
CTTGGGACGGCAATATATTCGTGGGGCGTGGAAATCGGCTAAAAATCGCACGACCAATATGGATACCCTCATCGCTATTGGCTCAAGTGCCGCTTATTTGTATAGTCTGGTCATCCTGATTGGCACAGTGCTGAATATTTCTGGTTTGGCGGGTGGTCATGTCTATTTTGAATCTGGCGCGGTCATCCTGACGCTGATTACACTCGGCAAATTTTTAGAAGCGCGTGCTAAAGGTCGTACTAGCGAAGCGATTAAACGCTTGATGAACCTCACACCACGCACTGCCTTGCTTATCCGCAATGGCACAGAAGTTGAAATTTCTGTGGATGATATTCAATTAGGGGATTTGCTCCTTGTGCGCCCCGGTGAGCGTATCCCGACAGATGGGCTAGTCGCAGAAGGGCAGTCATCAATAGATGAATCGATGCTCACTGGTGAATCATTACCTGTGAATAAGCAAATTGGGGATGAAGTCATCGGCGGGACAGTGAATAAACAAGGGCGTTTGGTTGTTCAGGCGCAAAAAGTGGGCGCAGAGACCGCGCTCGCGCAAATCATTCGCCTTGTTGAGCAAGCACAAGGGTCTAAAGCCCCCATTCAACGGGTTGCAGATGCGGTATCGGGTGTATTTGTGCCTGTGGTGTTGGTATTGGCAACACTTACATTTATCGGTTGGATGATTGCGAGTAATGATTTTACTGTTGCTATGCTTCATAGCATTGCTGTTTTGGTGATTGCTTGCCCGTGTGCATTGGGATTAGCCACGCCTACTGCGATTATGGTTGGTACAGGGCGTGGGGCAGAAATGGGGATTTTATTCAAAAATAGCGAATCGCTAGAAAATGCACATCGCCTCAAAGTGATTGCACTCGATAAAACAGGGACAATCACACAAGGCAAACCCGCCGTGAGGCAAATTATCCCATTTGCCCCATTCACATTAGACCAAGTGATATATTATGCCGCCAGTTTGGAGCGCGGTAGCGAGCATCCGTTGGGTGAATCGATTGTGCGGTATGCTACTGAAAAAGAGATAAAATTAGTTTCGCCCCAAGATTTTTCGGCAGATGTAGGGCGTGGGGTAGTTGGCTTGGTGGATGATAAACGGGTGCGTGTGGGCAATCCAAAATATTTGCCCCAAATTTCACCGGATTTACAAGACAGTATTATCAAAATTCAATCCGATGCACAAACGGCAGTTGTTGTGGTCGTAGATGATGTGATTGCAGGGATTATCGGTATTGCCGATATTGTTAAAGAAGGTTCTGCCGAAGCGATTAGCCAATTAGGGCGTTTGGGTATTCAGACGGTTATGATTACAGGAGATAATCAACGCACCGCAGAGGCTATCGCCAAAGAAGTGGGGGTGAATCGGATATTGGCAGAGGTTTTGCCTGCCGATAAAGCGAATACTGTTAAAAATCTGCAAACAGGAGGGCATCATGTGGCGATGGTAGGCGATGGTATCAATGACGCGCCTGCCTTAGCACAAGCGCATGTAGGGATTGCCATCGGTACGGGAACAGATGTGGCGATGGAAGCCGCTGATGTGACACTGATGAGTGGTGATTTGCGGGGTGTTGTGCGGGCAGTGATGCTCAGTAAAGCAACCATGCGGACGATTTATCAAAATCTGTTTTGGGCATTTATTTATAATATTGTCCTAATTCCTGTGGCAATGATAGGGCTTCTGGTACCGATGCTTGCCGCAGGTGCGATGGCGTTTTCGTCTGTCTTTGTTGTTTCCAACTCACTGCGGCTTCGCAAAAAGGCAATTTTAGCCTGATTATCGTGAAATAAAGAGGCGTGCAACCTAGATGCACGCCTCAGATTATGGTTTAGACACTATAAGCGTGGTAATTTCGCAAATATTCACCCGTTAATGTATGATCGGCTTGGGTGATTTGTACGGGGGTGCCTTCAAACATCACTTGTCCGCCCTTGCTACCGCCTTCGGGTCCCATATCAATAATCCAATCGGCGTTGCGGATGACATCTAAATTATGCTCAATCACGATGAGGGTGTTTCCACTATCCACCAACCGATTCATCATCCCCAACAAATGACTAATATCAGACATATGAAGCCCTGTAGTTGGCTCATCCATCACATAAATACTCCCTTTCTTATGCAATTCACTGGCGAGTTTGATGCGTTGGCACTCTCCGCCTGATAATGTGCTGAGGGGTTGCCCTAATGTGAGATAATCTAAACCCACATCACTCATAGATTGGAGTCGCTTGGTAATTTTGGGGATATTTATGAATCCGAGTGCTTGCTCTACGGTCATTTCTAGGATGTCGGTGATGGATTTCCCGTCCAATTTGTACCCTAAAACTTCATCTTTGAAGCGTTTTCCTTCACAAATTTCGCATGGTGTTTTTGCGCCGTCTAAAAACCCTAATTCGGTATAGATAAAGCCTAACCCCTGACAATTTTCGCACGCACCCTCAGAATTGAAACTAAATAATGAGGCGCTCACATTATTGGCTTTGGCAAATGCTGTTCGCAAATCATCCATGATGCCTGTATAAGTAGCAGGATTAGAGCGTGTGGATGTGCCGACTGCCGATTGGTCAATGACAATTGCATCAGGATGTTGATTTAAGAACGATTCATTGATGAGTGAACTTTTCCCAGACCCCGCCACACCTGTAATCACGGTGAAAATCCCAACTGGAATATCCACACTCACATTTTTGAGGTTATTTGTTGTTGCATTAATGATGGGTAATTTGCCTTTTGCAGTACGCACTTTTTCTTTGATGGGCAATGCTTGGTGCAAATACCGTCCAGTTAGGGTATCAGAATGGAGTAAGCCATCAAAACTACCCTCATACACAATCGTCCCGCCATGTGTGCCTGCCAACGGACCAACATCTACAATATGGTCTGCCACTTTGATAACATCGGGGTCATGTTCGACCACAATGACTGTATTCCCTTTATCGCGCAATTTTTGGAGCAGTTCGTTCATCCGATGCACATCACGCGGGTGCAAACCAACACTCGGTTCATCAAAAATATAAATCGCATCTACCAAGCTACTGCTTAGATGTTTGACGATTTTCACCCGTTGCGATTCCCCACCAGATAATGTATCCGTGGGGCGGTTGAGGGTGAGGTAGCCCAAGCCAATATCAATCAGATGTTGGAGTCGTTCAACGAGTGTGATGACAGTCGGTGCGACACGCGGGTCATTGATTGTGCGGATGGTATGAATGAGTTCATCAATCTCAATCCCAGAAAGGTCTGCGATGTTATAACCGTTAATTTGGCAATTAAGTGCCGCTTGATTTAGGCGTGCGCCACCACAAAGAGGGCAGGTTTGAGAAGTAAGATAGGGCGCAACTTGCTTTTGAGTACGTTCTGATAGGGTTTTAATATCACGGCGGATATAAGAACGGGTGAATTTTTCGATGATACCCTCATAAGTGAGGTTGATGCTTTGGCTTCCAAATTGGGTTTTGACTTTTAGGTCTTTGCCATGCAGGAGCAAATCCATTTCTTCTTTAGTATAGTCTTTGAGCTTTTTATCGTTATCAAAAAAACCACAACTGGTATATATCTCGCGCTCAAATGCTCCCCAAATAGGGACTTGTACCGCGCCTTCATTGAGTGATTTCTCTAAATCCAAAAAGCCATCCGATATAACGCCCATTGTTTGACCTGTGCCATTACATTCTGGACACATGCCCTGCGGGTCATTGAATGAGAACATATTAGAAAACCCGACATGCGGTTGCCCATAGCGCGAAAACAGCAATCGCAACACAGGGGCAATATCGGTAATTGTGCCGACTGTTGAGTGAGACCCACCACCGAGTCGTTTTTGGTCTACCACCACCGCCATGCTCAGGTTTTCGATGGCATCCACATCAGGGCGCGAATAACGAGGCAAAAAATTTCGTACAAACATACTAAAATTTTCATTCAAAAGGCGTTGTGCTTCGGTGGCGATGGTGTCGAAAACGATGGATGACTTGCCTGACCCAGAAACACCAGTGAAAACGGTAATTTTGCGCTTGGGTATCCGTAGAGATATATCTTTAAGGTTGTTTTCTCTGGCTCCGCGAATTTCGATGAATTCAGAATATGAAGACCCGGTATGCTCGTCATGACCAACCAATGCTTTTTGAGTGTTCATTTGTTTTTCCTTGACTATTTTTGGATAGAGAAGATTGTGTTCCCCGTATACTTTAACAGATTAGCACAAAATTTCAAAAGTGTCAAGAAGGCTTTTAGTAGGTCAAAATGTGTTTCAATGGCTATTCATTTTGGGCTTGTACATAATAAAGGAGTTCTCCTGCCATCAGAATTTTATAGGCTTGTTGTGGGCAAATATCTGCAAATGCTTGGGCAATATCACCCATCGGCACAGTGTTTATTGGCAACATATCATTATGTCCAACCATCACCAAATCCCAATTCATATTATGTGCCAATTGAGATGCTTCTCTGGGGTGCAAATTGCCCACTAATCCCATAGATTCCCGATAATAATCGCGTCCATTCACTGGCAAAATGGCAATATTGGCATGGGGCAATGATTTGAGTGTATCGGTTAGCCCATCATATAAAATGGTATCGCCTGCAAAATAAATGCTGACTCCGTTCCATTCGATTAAAAATCCTAACCAACGATACCCCTTCTCTGAATCATATTCTGGCAAATAATGTGCCGATGGCACAACCGTCACTTTACAGGTGGTATTTGGCAGTGTGATGGGTTCTAATGCCGTTGGAAAAATAACTTTTTCTGGCGAGATATTGAGTTCTTCTATTAGGGGTAAGCACCAACGGGTAGTGACAATTTTTGCTTGTGGACTGGCTTTGAGGAGTGGTGCAAGGGTAGGTACATCGAAATGGTCTATATGTTCGTGGCTACACAAGACATAATCGGCATGATGAACTGCTTGAGGTTGGAGTGGAGGCGGAAATGCCCGCGATGAGATGGTATTGCTCAAGCATGGGTCTATATAAATGATGCCATCTGTCCCTTTGACGATGAACCCCATTTGACCAAGCCCCCATATGGCAAGGCTATTAGGCAAAATGGGTAGAGTATCTATTTGATGGATGAGGATGTCGTTTTGTGGCATAAGATTTTATCCTTTACGATAAAGTTGCTGATATAACAAGTTTTGTTTTTCGGCTAAATCCGCATAATACGATGTATATTCTGGACGCGGAAAAAATTGCTTGTCGTATTTGTTAGCCTGTGGGATATGGGGAATTCCACCATATCGAATCAATAAAAATGTGCCGTATGCGCTTGTCTCGCGTTCAGAAAATGTGTATAAACGGCGCTCTAACACATCTGCAAAAATTTGCGCCCATGCAGGAGATTGGTGTAATGCACCCCCTCCAGCGAGGACGAAATCGCAAGGCGTGTTCATGGCATTTAAGATAATACGCAATCGTAAGGCGACCCCTTCTAACAATGCTCGGATAATATCGAGTGATGTCGTTTGAGTGGTAATTCCATGAATTGTCCCTTGCGCGGATTCATTGAAATAAGGGCTCCGTTCTCCATTAAATAGCGGGAGTGCGATTAAACCATGTGGAGCATCGGTGTGTGTGGTTAATTGTGCTTCTATGGTGTCACTGGTCAGATTGAGAGTATTTTTTGCCCATGCAAAAATATTTCCCCCTTCATTAGTAGACCCGCCCACCAAGTGATGATTTTTATCTACCCGATACGACCATAATGGGCTAGGGATATTCATGATGCTCGGCGTGATGATTCGCATAGCGGCAGTTGTCCCAACTGTTAATACAGGTTGGTTAGGAGTTAGCCCTCCAGAACCGATATTTGCGCCAGCACCATCTCCAATTCCCAAATAAAATGGGGTGCTTTTTAGGCTTGCCCATCGGTTTGCGTATGGTAAAACCAATCCCTGTTGGATATTATCATAATCAGCCAAATTCGGTAGATGGTACTCGCTTAGTCCTAGTAATTTTTGCCATTCTAAGTCCCATGTATTGGTATACCGATTGAATAAGCCAGACCATGATGCAATCGAATAACTACATGGCACATCATGACCAAACCATTCCCGATAGCAATAGGTGGCAAAATCAATCCATTGGGTGACTTGCGAAAATAAATCGGGTTGGATTGTCTTGAGCCAATTGAGTTTGGCGGGATGATACGCTGTGTGAATACGACAACCCGTGCGTTGATGAACTGCTTCATTATCAACAAGATTTATCAGAATTTTGGCAGATTCTGAAGCCTGATTATGGGCATACGTGTATAATGGGGTGAGTGGTTGGTTTTTATCATCTACACCCAACACATTACCAACAAATGTTGTCATCCCAACAGCTTGTATGGGGTGTGATGACTGGGCTAAAATTTCATCCACACAACTCTCGACCAACTGGCGTAACTGATGTGCATCACAGGTAGCATCTGGATTGAACTGGTAATCATGCCTTGCAATTGGCTGAGATATGAGAGCGCTCTCATAATCAAAAAGGAGTGCGCGAATGGATGAACTACCAACATCAATAATTAAAATATTCAAGATTTACCCTCACTATGGTGAGTTGGAATAATTATGAAATGGTGAATCTTATTATAGTGCAAAATAATTGGAGGAGGCAAAAATATGACATTTCCAACAGGATTTATTTGGGGCGGGGCGGCGGCAAGCTATCAGATTGAAGGGGCGGCATTTGAAGATGGTAAGGGGTTATCGGTGTGGGATGTGTTTAGCCATACACCGAATAAAATTTGGGCAGATGAGACGGGTGATATCGCTTGTGACCATTATCATCGGTATCCCGAAGATATTGCCCTCATGAAACAAATTGGCTTGCAAGCCTATCGCTTATCTATCGCATGGGCGCGGGTATTGCCTGATGGAGTGGGGAAAGCGAACCCTGCGGGGATTGCTTTTTATGACCGACTGATAGATACCTTGTTAGAAGCGAATATCGCCCCTCATGTGACGCTGTTCCATTGGGATTTTCCGTATGCGCTCTATTCACGCGGGGGATGGCTAAACCGAGATAGCGCCGATTGGTTTGCCGATTATACAGCACTGATGGTCAAAAAATTTGGAGACCGCGTAAAAGATTGGATTACCATCAACGAGCCACCCGCTTTTGCGCTTGGTGGACATGAACAAGGCAGACTTGCGCCCGGTGATAGGCTTGGTGAGATGTCACTCATGCAAGTGATTCATCATATTCAATTGGCACATGGCAAAAGTGTTCAGGCGATTCGCGCTAATAGCCCACAAAAAACATCGGTTAGTCTGGCGATGAATATTTATCCTGTTGTCCCAACCGATAACACCCCACAAGCGATACAAACTGCTACTGATTTGTTTTGGAGTATTCGTTATGATGCCAAGCGTAATGCGGGGTTATGGTTAGACCCGATGCTAAAAGGTGAATATCCCGCCGATGTGATGGAAGCATGGGGAAAATGGCTACCGATTCAAGATGGGGATATGGCACAAATTCATCAACCACTCGATTATGTGGGGTTGAATATTTATTTTGGCTCGTATGCCGATGCGAATGGGTTAAAATCTCCTGCACAAGGACATCCAATGACGATGATGGATTGGCTAATGCTCCCTGAAACGATGTATTGGGGCAGTAAGGTGATTTATGACCGCTACCAACTGCCGATTGTCATCACCGAAAATGGGTTGGCTTCGATGGATTGGGTGGCGGTAGATGGCGGGGTACATGATGCAAATCGGATAGATTTCGTGACGCGCTATTTACGCGAATTTAAGCGAGCCTCAGATGAGAATATCCCGATTGGTGGTTATTTTTATTGGTCGGTTATGGATAATTATGAATGGGCGCATGGGTATCGCAAGCGGTTTGGTCTAATTCATGTGGATTACGAGACCCAAAAGCGCACCCTCAAAGATTCTGCCTATTGGTATAAACGGGTGATTGAATCGCATGGCGCAATTTTGGGTGAATAAGCATAGAGGAGCAAAATAATGCGTATTGGGATGGTTGGATTAGGTAAAATGGGCGGTAATATGACCCAACGCTTGCTCAAAGGTGGGCATGAAGTGGTGGTCACAGATTTGAATCCACAGTTTGTTCAAAATGGTGTGGCTATGGGTGCGATTGGTGTAAATAATTTGGTGGATATGATTCAAAATTTGCCCAGTCCGCGTGTTGTCTGGGTGATGATACCCGCAGGCGACCCCACCGAAAAGACCATTTTTCAGATTGCCGATTTATTAGACTCTGGCGACATCATCATAGATGGTGGTAATTCTAATTATAAAGATTCGGTACGGCGTGGGCAGATGCTTTTGGCGCGTGAGATTCATTTTGTGGATGTCGGGACGAGTGGTGGGGTGTGGGGTTTGGAAAATGGCTATAGCCTGATGATTGGTGGTGATGAATCGGTTGTTGAATCACTCCGCCCCATTTTTGAAACACTCGCTCCTGCGCCGAATTTGGGGTGGGGGCGTGTTGGTGCGGTGGGAAGTGGGCATTTTGTGAAGATGATTCATAATGGGATTGAGTATGGCATGATGCAAGCCTTTGCAGAAGGGTTTGCCATTATGCAGGCAAAGATTGATTTTGACTTGAACATGGGCGAAATTGCCCAAATTTGGCAACATGGCAGTGTGGTGAGGTCTTGGTTACTCGACCTGATTGCTGATGCACTGCTCCAAGACCAAACATTAGATGACATTGCCGCTTTTGTGCCTGATAGTGGGGAAGGGCGTTGGACAGTGTTTGAGGCTATAGACCTCAATGTATCTGCACCCATCATCACGCTCGCATTAGAACGGCGGATTCGTTCCCGCGAAAATGCACCCTATGCGGATAAACTTCTCTCTGTGATGCGGAATCAATTTGGGGGGCATAGCATCAAAAAACAGGATTAAGTTGTACATGATTTGTAGGTAACTTTGTTCTAAAACTTATCTTGTGTGAAAGTCTGTGCTAATATCGCGCTTCACCTATAATCATAATCATCATAACCTAGGAGCAGTATATGGCAAAACAGGTGATTATCTCAGATAGTATAGAGCAGGTGTGGTCATTGAAAGATGAACTACCTGCTTCGGTATCATTAGAAGCCACAGACATCACACACGAAGATTTGAACACCTTAGCGCAATTCATCCAAGCGCATGGGGCATGTTTATCATCACTCAATGCGTCATTACAAGATTCTGTCAAACCATATCATCATGATTGGCAAGTTATCAACTTTATCGAAATGTGTCCAAACCTGACCTCACTCACATTAGGGCTGATAGATGTGAATGATAGTGTGTTGTTGCACCCCTCTATTCAAAATTTGACCCTGAATGGTTTGCATATTCATGCCGATAATCATATCCACATCAAACCCGCCTTAGAACGCGCTATGTTGGAAGATGTGAACGTGTTCTTAAAAGATACAGCAGAAAATGCGGACTGGGCGCGGAATCCTGCGATATTTGCGGAATCCCCAAATTTGAAGGCATTTGAATATTATTTGGACGAAGATTATGCTGAATCTGCGCCCGATAAATTTTATTTTGAAAATTGTCCACAACTGGAATCGGTGGTTTTATGTATTCACGGGGGTGGGTGGGATGTACAACTGAAGGGGTTATTCCCTAAATTGGAATTTGGCGCATGTAGTCGGCGGTTTGGGTTTCATGGGATAGATGTGAGTGGTGTTGCTGATGGCAGTCATCCGAGCCTCATCAAATTGCGCGATGGGGATGGGCATTTGAATGGTGAAGTGATTGTATTCCTCCATCCCACACGGCATTTTGTGGTTGAAAAAGCCAAACAAGCGGTGCGTTTGCTCGGTGGCACAATCGCAGAAAACCCAGATGACCCGGATGTCACCATGATTGTGATTGGCGATGAAGCCTATAAAACATGGGACGAAACACCATACGAACACTTAGAAATTGTGCGCGAATCTGAATTTAAGAATGCAGACATTGAAGCATGGTATTAAAGCGAGGGAATAACGATGAACCAACCAGAAATATTTGAAGGTGTTCCATTAGGGGATGATTTAGACGAAATTATTTTTACCCAACTCAAAACAGGCAAATATGGGCGCTTTGCGACCCATGTCCAAACGGCAGATGCACCCGATATGACCAATGGGGATTGGGTAAAACGCGCCTTGAAAGCGACCTCACCTGATACCCAATTACGGATTTTATACGCATTGGAAAAAGCCATCATTCATGATGATATGAAAATCCGCGCCGAAGCATTGGTGATATTTCCATTAGACCGTGTTAGCCTTAATCATCTCATTCATACTGTGGTAACGAATTTAGATAAATTTACGCGTGTGCGACATGATTTTGACCCGAATGACCGATTCACACGCGGGATAGATTTTGTGATAACGATTGCCAAGCAACCGCGTGTTCCACCTGCTTTATTACTCAATTATTTCCGTGAATTGTTAGCGCACCCCGATTTTGTAGGGCGTGCTTTGCCTGTTGTTGCCAAAATGCGCCCCGACTGGCTTGCGAAAAAAGCAGAATCCTATTTAGGGACGAAGGTTAATGCAGATGGTGGTCGTTGGGATGTGGTGGTGCAAAATTGCAAAGACCCCGAAATTTTAACCACCATGATAAAAAATCTCCAAACAGCTACACCCGAATCACTCGAAAAATTGCGTCAAGCCATTCAAAAATACATCGTCAATGAGCCATATCGTGAAGATTTAGTCCATTATGATGCAGAACGAGAAGCACTCTTGGCATTGATTAGCCAAAGAGAACGCAAAATGGCGACTTTTCAAGATATACAAAGTCATCTGAATCAAGCGCGGACTACAGGTGATTTAACACCTGTGATTAACGGGTTAAAATCGCTATTTGGCGTGGATGATATACATCCCTCTGTGGTGAATTATCTGGAACAAGTAAGACTCGATGCTGTCCCAAATAAACCTTTTCATAATACCCAATGGGGAGAATTAGCCAAGCATTGCCTGACCTATAAAGCGATATTCGGCGAAAAATTATTCGCAGAAGTAGATGATTATTTCCCTGCCATCCTTATCGCAGGGTCATTTGCCAGTTTTGGATTTTATGTGATGGTGGAATCGGGCGCTGTAGTCGTCATGAATAGTGATTCTGCGGTCGAAATTGGGAGCGATTTATACGAAGGGGATTTATCAACATTTCACGAAGCCCTGTTAGCCGATTATAGCGCCTTCAATATTGACCACTTCCTCACCATCAAACGTGCATTTGCCGATACACCTGATGAAGATTTTTCTGATTTAGACCCCAAAGAATTTTTCACCAAATTAGCAGGCGCATTGAGGTGGGATTTGAAAAAATTGTATGATAATCGCTACCACTCGGCATTCGATTGGATGTTGGATATTACTGAAGAAAATGATGACCTTTTGCAATCATTGGCAGAATCTTAGTCGCAAAGGATGATAAACATGGTAAAAACACCAGAAGAATTGCAAGCCTGTTTTGACCAAACCTTAGAAACAGGGGATTTTGCCCCTGTGATAGCGGGTCTAAAAGAATTGACCGGTATCAAAGCCGTTCATCAAGATGCACTCAATTATTTTGAGCAATTACGCATTGATGCTGTGCCAAATCAACCATTTTATATCACCAAATGGGCAGAATTGGGCAAGCATTGTTACACCTACTACAAATTGTTTCGGCTTCGAGATGCCAACAAAGAGCCGATTGAGGGGTATTTTCCTGCCATTAACATCGCAGGCTCAACGGGCAGTCTGGAATTTTTTCTGATGCTCGAAACGGGTAAAGTGGTGGTGATGCACAGCGATGAAATGACCGAAATTGCCGATGATTTGTTTCGGGGCAGTCGTTCCCGTCTGAGCAAAGATATTACTTCTAAACAGGCAGTTTACTCTGCATCTCAATTTCTTGCCATCAAACGTGCATTTGCCGATATACCCGACCAAGACTTGAAAAAACTAGACCCCAAACAATTTTTCACGAAGTTGGTGGGTGCTTTGGGATGGGGAATGAAGTATTTTTATGCTTATCGCAATCATTCGGCTTTTGAGTGGATGTATAATATCTCTGAGGTACATAGTGATGTGCTGAAAGGATTAGCGGAAAATTCAAATGGAGATTAACCGATGCAAAATATAACCTTCATGAAAACAGGTCGTGAAATTAAAATAGCAATTGCCAAGCGACGCACTCAACTTGAAGAACGTTTAGCACAACGTAATGAAACATTAGATGAATTTTTGAGTAATCCTAAAAAAGTGCGTTCTTATGTTATCCGAGCCAGTATCAATGAATATTCTGGGCATGGTCGCGGGGTTGGATATATTTTGTATGGCAAAGATGATATTTCTAGCGAAGAACGACGCGAGATAGACCAACTTTGCCAACGGATTTCGGAAATTGAACAAGAATTATATCGTTTAGCGTATATCACGACACACTTAGACGATGACAAAACATTTGAATTAGGGTTTAATGATTTAATCGGTTATGGTTTTGAACCCTAATCCCGTCGTGCAATCCCCAAAGGTGTGGGCAGTTTATCGAGGCTTTGCATATTTTTTTCTAGGTGATATGCCGATATGCCGTCCTCACCTTTGGTCTCTGCCCATCGAATCAATGTATCACGATGCCCCACAAAATCATATAACGGGACAGCAAACCCGCAGGATGTTTGCACCAATTGAACATCCACCACGATAAATTGGCGTGCGCCGGGGTGCATCGTGAATTTGGGCGCGAGTTCATCCCATTCGGGCGTGTTGGGCAATACAGTATGACCCTGCCCAAACAGGCGCATGATGCGTGGTGCGCCCTCAAATGCACAAAACATCAGGGTAATGCGCCCATTTTCATGAATATGGGCAGATGTTTCGTTGCCACTGCCCGTCAAATCTAAATAAGCCACTTTTAACGGGTTCAAAATACGCAAACAATCTAACCCCTTTGGCGATACATTCACATGCCCTTCGCCCGATAATGGGGCGCTGGCGACAAAAAACAGGTGTTGTTTGCGGATAAATTCATCTAGCTCAGGTGTGATATTCTCATAATACTTTGCCATTGGTGTAAATCCCTCTCCATGTGCAAAAAACATTCCCCACATCCTAACATTCTTGGGCATGTGGGGATAGTTCCATTCCATAACAATATATTGCGTATTTATGTCGTAGGGGAATCATAGTAAATGCGTAATGCTTCCGTAGGATGTCCGATTAGCATAATGTCATGGGGCGCGTTCTAATTAACCTTATGTTTTTTTATACATAAATAAGGAGTGCAATATGAAACGCCTCAGTTTATTTTTGATTCTATTTGTATGGATTTTGGGGGTTCACATTACGACAACTGCCCAAACGTCTAATGCCCCATTTCGGGTATATTTGGCATTTGAGGATGGTCCCACCGATGCCTATACCCCCGAAATTTTGGATATTTTGGCGCAATATGATGTCAAAGCCAGTTTTTTGATTGCAGGCGCACGCATTGAGGGGAATGAAGATATTATTCAACGCGAAGTGCGCGAAGGTCATGCTATTGTCAATCATTTATGGGTAGAAGCAGGGGTTTATGC
>CALDGT010000211.1 GCA_937942935.1 uncultured Chloroflexota bacterium
ATCAAAATCGGCAAAGGCTTTATCCAGCATATTCAGCTTGGCATACCCACTTCCCCGCGCAGAATACACCATGCTATCATCGGGATACAAATTGATAGAGTGGGTAAAATCGTCTATGGCTTGTTGTATCTCTCCCTTTTCGCAATATGCCATCCCGCGATGATAATAAGCGAGTGGATTTTTTGAACTCAGGCGGATGGCTTGGGTCAGACTAGCGATGGCAAAATCGTAATCGCGCTCCTCAATCGATTTTATCCCTTCCTTATAGAAGTCGGTGGCGCTCAATCGGCGCGTGGTAAAGACATTGGTTTGTGGGTTATCTAAATAATCGAATTCATTATATTCCAGCTTCACCGCTTGCTCAAAATCATCGCTGGCGTTATCGGTCTCATTCAGTTGCATATAACAATTGGCGCGGTTGGTATAATTGAGCGCATAATTGGGATTAATGCGAATCGCTTCGGTATAATCGGCAATCGCCTTCTGATAATCGCCCCGTACTCGATAAAAATCGCCTCGCATCATATACGCATCGGCAAAATTGGGGTCTAGCCGAATCGCCATATTCAAATCTGCCAGATGTGGCGCATCATCTGTCTGAACAGTCGCCCGCGCAAAATAGGCATCGGCATAAGTCGGGTTCAGGTTGATGGCTTCGGTATATTCCGAAATCGCCTCTAATTTATCGCGTTTGAGGTAATGCCCATAGCCACGCTCATAATAATTCACCACCCGAAAATGGTCAGATGTGATGGTGGGATAGGTCGCTAATTTTTCGATGCGCTCTTTGGCAATCGTCACATCGGGCGTGGGTGGTTTGGTGAGCGTCAGGTCGGGTGGCAAATCCACATGAAGCAAGCGTTCTTTTAATTCGGTGATATGTCCGTCCCATTTTGTCCCCGAAATCGGGATTCCATCGAGGCGCGAGAGATGCGCGAGGTCATTCACCAAATATTGCCGATGAAAATTCCACGCCGAAATATTCGTCACCAGTGGGATGAATAAACGCCGATTTTGGATGGCGACTTCTGCCTCGCGCCAAAACAAATTATTAAAATAACGCTCGTGCAAGGCGCTAGGGGTGATGAGCATCATAAAAAATGCCCGCGATTTTATTTGCCTGACGATGAATGGGTCTAGGCGTGTACTGTTATCATACGGGCGCTCATCCAAAAAGACATCAAACTCTGGGTGAAATTGCTGAAATAATGCCAATGCCAGCAATTTATCTGCCCGTCTATAACTAATAAAAATAGATTTTGTATTCACGCTAACCTCAGCTGCCATGATGAGTCATATCCAACACTATTTCACGCGGTCATATAAACAGATTATATGCGATTTTCTTCATTTTCAACCATTAACGTCTATCATTATTTAGAGATGATGAAAGGATAGGTCATAGTATGTATACACATCTTACATTCGATTTTTCTGCGGTGCAAGCGATAAGAGACCGCGCCCAAACCTATCCACGCCAATGGGCAGAGGCGATGGTGCGCGAGATACAAACTCAATTCGGGAGCGCCTCCCCTGCCCCTAGTGGCTCGCCCCCTGCCCGCAAATCGGGCGCGTTGGCGCGGAGCATTGTCGCGGTGCGCGTGGATAATTATCGTTGGCGCGTGATTGCAGGCGCGAGTTATGCGCCGTATCTGGAATTTGGGACAAAGCGCATGATGGCGCGTCCGTTCTTCCTGCGTGGATTCATGCGCGTGAAGCGATAAGGGGGATATTTTTTTCATCGCGGGAGGGCGTTGCGCGTTATCGCGGTGGGACATACGGGCGACAAGCGCCCTAGTACCCACCCTACCATCATAATCATACGGAAAAAAACACCCCCTTTCTCCATGCAATGGGGAAAGGGGGTCGGGGGGGATAGGGGTGCTTCAAGCAGGGTTCAAGGAGATAGGGGTGCTTTTCCCCTATTGCGTCAGCACGACTGTCCCCACCGCAGGAATCCAACCACACGTCATCCCATCCACACTTTCGGTTGCGAGTTCCACTTGGGTGCGGGGCGATGTTCTGGCATCCAAATAAAATAATCTGCCCTGCCCCCCCAAACAAATTTGGGTGTAATTGGGGAATGAGGTGATGCTCCGCCCGCCTTCCAGACGATACACATCCACCGCATAAATCACGCCCAAATCAACCAACGGACGCGGGACAGCACCGCTATAATTCACCACACCGCCATTTTTCATCAACACACGGCAATAGGTGTTATCTGGGGCATCTGGCGCGAGGACATCTTGTGTCAACACACATCCGAGCGCGGTTAAATCGGGAGATAGCACCACTGGCACAACAGCAGGCGGGATAACAGGCGGAATGACAGGCGCGGTGCAGGTCACATCAGACAAATTCAACACCTCTAGGTCGCCTGTA